>NZ_JBBCIR010000013.1:0-235888 GCF_037189885.1 Paludisphaera sp. | reverse complement strand
TCCCCTCGTGGGAGAAGGTGGCCGTAGGCCGGATGAGGGGGACGGCCCAGGCCTTCGGTCGCGCGCCCCCTCATCCGCCCCTCCGGGGCACCTTCTCCCACGAGGGGAGAAGGGACGATCCGCGCGCCGAGTTCGTGATCTGTTCTTCCTGTTCGTCCGCCTCCCCACCCCCGTCTCAAGGACCATCGTCGTGCCCACCATCAAGATCACCGGCGGACGGATCATCGACCCCTCGCGCGACGTCGACGCGATCGGCGACGTCTGGATCCGCGACGGCAAGATCGTCCCGGACGGCGGCGGCGGCGCGGCGGCCGATTCCGTCGTCGACGCCCGCGGGCTGATCGTGACGCCCGGCCTCATCGACGTCCACGTCCACCTCCGCGAGCCCGGCCAGGAGGAGGACGAGACCATCGCCACCGGCGCCGCCGCGGCGCTGGCGGGGGGCGTCACGACGGTCGCGTGCATGCCGAACACGCTCCCGCCGCTCGACACCCAGACCACCGCCGAGTTCGTCGTCCTCCAGGGCCGCAGGGCGAGGCAGGCCAACGTCTTCCCGGTCGGCTGCGTGAGCAAGGGCCGAAAGGGGGAGGAGCTGGCCGAACTCGGCCAGCTCGTCGCCGGCGGCGCGGTCGCCTTCACCGACGACGGCGCCCCGGTCTCCGACGCCGGGCTCATGCGGCGGGCCCTCGAATACTCCAAGATGTTCGACCGGGTCGTGATGCAGCACTGCCAGGTCATGGAGCTGACCGTCGGCGGCGTGATGAATGAGGGGTTCGAGTCCACCCGCCTCGGCCTCGGGGGGATGCCCGCCGCCGCCGAGGACATCATGGTCGCCCGCGACATCCGCCTCGCCGAGATCACCGGCGGCCGGCTCCACATCCAACACATCTCCACCGCCAGGGCCGTCGAGCTGGTCCGCGAGGGCAAGCGCCGGGGCATCCGCGTCACGGCCGAGGCCTGCCCCCACCACTTCAGCCTCACCGACGAGTGCCTGCGGACGTTCGACTCCAACTTCAAGATGAACCCCCCGCTCCGCACGGCCGAGGACGTCGCCGCGGTCATCGAGGGCCTGAAGGACGACACGATCGAGATCCTCTGCACCGACCACGCCCCCCACGCCCGCGAGAAGAAGATGCGCGAGCTGGACCAGGCCCCCTTCGGGATCGTCGGCCTGGAGACGCTCCTCCCCCTGACCGTCACCTGCCTGATCGAGCCCGGCCACCTCACCTGGCCCCAGGCGATCCGCAAGATGACCGTCAACGCGGCGGCCCTCCTGAATCTCCCCAACAAGGGGACCCTCCGCCCCGGGGCCGACGCCGACGTCACCGTCATCGACCCGGGCCTCGACTGGACCGTCGAGGCCGCCAAGCTCCGCGGCAAGAGCAAGAACACCCCCTACGACGGATGGAAGGTCCGCGGCCGGGCCCACACCGTCATCGTCGAAGGCGAGGTGCGGTACAGGCTGGAAGGCGCGGGCAGTTGAAGCCTTGATGCCTGGAAAGCACGCCCTAAACTAGAATTAGGACAAGTCTGTCCCTTCTCCCCGCGGGGGATACGGTGGCCCGAAGGGCCGGCTGAGGGGGGCGCGACCGGAGGCCATGGGCTGCAAGGCCAGGGAATTACGCGAGGCGCGACGGCGGCCGCCTCCTCGTCCGGCCTTCGGCCACCTTCTCCCACGAGGGGAGAAGGGACGGGATCGTCGGCCCCCCGTGTACGCCCCCATCGGCGTTCGAAAGGCGCGGTCTTCATGCGCTGGCTCATCGACGGCTACAACGTGATGCACGTCGCCGGCGTCATCGACTCCAAGATGAGCCGCGAGCGGTTCCGCAAGGCGCGCCGGCGGTTCCTGGACCAACTGGCGTCGCACCTCGGCGACCTGGCGGCCGAGACCACCATCGTCTTCGACGCCAACAAGCCGCCGGCCGACTTCCCGGTCGAGTCGACCTATCGCCGGATCACCGTCATCTTCGCCCTGTCCGACCCCAGCGCCGACGCCCGCATCGAGCGCATCCTGGCCCGGCACTCCACCCCCAAGTTCCTGACCGTCGTGTCGAACGACCGCGAGGTCCGGCAGTCCGCGACTCGTCGCAAGGCCCGCGCCCTGAAGGCCGACGAGTTCCTCGACCGCCTGCCGACCCTCGCCTACCAGCGACGCCCCCCCATGAACGCCCCCGACCCAGAAGCCGTCCGGACCGCCCCCGCCCTCGACGACGCCGAGCGCGCCTACTGGGAAGAGGTCTTCGGCGCGATCGACGAGCCCTCCGCCCCACGCGAGCCCGCGCCGGCGAAGCGTTCGATCACCCGCGGCGCCCCCCCCGCCCCGGACCGCCGCCGCGTGGAGAAGCCCCGGCGGGTCGACGTCGGCGACGTGCCGGACCTCCGCCGCGCCATGATCACCGACGCGGACATCGCCGCCATCCGCCGCGAGATCGAGCGCGAAGGCTGAACGCGTCCGCGTCGCCTTATGGCATCGGCGGCCGGCGATCGTTTAAACTGGGGCCCTTCACCAGCCGCCGGGGGTCGCGACGGCCGAGACCGGCGATGCGCGCCGTTCCCGTTCTTTCTTCTGGACTACAGGGCCGTTCGGCAATGAAGGTACACGAGTATCAGGCCAAGGAATTGCTCGCCAAGGCCGGGGTCGCCGTGCCGGCGGGGATCGTCGCCTCGACGCCTGCGGAGGCGGCGAAGGCTTACGACGAACTGGGGGGAGGCCTGATCGTCGTCAAGGCCCAGGTCCACGCCGGCGGGCGCGGCAAGGGGGTCGCCGTCGGCCCCGAGGTCGACCGCGCCGAGGCGCTGGCGATCGCCAGCGGCGAGAAGCCCCGGCCGGACGGGATGGCCAAGGGCGTCCAGCTCGTCCGCTCGGCCGCCGACGCCGAGAAGGCCGCCGCGAGCCTGCTGGGCAAGACCCTGGTGACCTACCAGACCGGGCCCGAGGGCCAGGCGATCAAGAAGGTATTGGTCACCGTCGGGCACGACATCGCCCGCGAGCTGTACCTCGGCCTGGCCGTCGACCGGAACGCCAAGCGGCCCGTCGTGATGGCCTCCACCGAGGGGGGCGTCGACATCGAGAAGGTCGCCCACGAGACCCCGGAGAAGATCGTCCACGAGCCCGTCGACGTGGCCCTCGGCCTCCAGCCGTTCCAGGCGCGCAAGCTCTGCAAGGCCCTCGGCCTGGAAGGGGACGCGGCCAAGAAGGGCGCCGTCTTCCTCAAGAACTTCGTGAAGTTCTGCATCGACGCCGACGCCTCGCTCGCCGAGATCAACCCCCTGATCGTCACCGACAAGGGGGAGGTGATGGCGCTCGACTGCAAGCTGAACTTCGACGAGAACTCCTCGTTCCGCCACAAGGAATACGCCGCGCTGATCGACGAGGATGAGGAGGACCCGGCCGAGCTGCGGGCCGGCCGCTCGGGCCTCTCGTACGTCAGCCTCGACGGCGACATCGCCTGCCTGGTCAACGGCGCCGGGCTGGCCATGAGCACGATGGACCTGATCAAGCACCACGGCGGCGAGCCGGCCAACTTCCTGGACGTCGGCGGCGGCGCCGAGAAGGACCAGGTGCTGGAGGCCTTCCGCATCCTGCTGTCGTCCGACAAGGTCAACGCGGTCCTCGTCAACATCTTCGGCGGCATCATGCGGTGCGACATCATCGCCCAGGCGCTGCTGGCCGCCTACGACGAGATCGACTTCCGCGTCCCGCTGGTCGTCCGCCTCGAAGGGACCAACTCCGCGCTCGGCAAGGAGCTGCTGGAGAAGTCCGGCCGGAAGATCATCACGGCCGTCGGCCTGACCGACGCCGCCGAGAAGGTCGTCGCCGCCGCCAAGAAGCACGCGGCCTCCTGACCCGGCCCGATTCGACCCCGGACGACGTCCCGAACCGAACACACGGCTCGCATCCACGGAATCGAAATTCATGAGCATCCTGGTCGGCAAAGACACCCGCCTCATCTGCCAGGGGATCACCGGCAAGTCGGGCGGCTTCCACGCGGAGCAGTGCAAGGAATACGGCACGAACCTCGTCGGCGGCGTGACCCCCGGGCGCGGCGGCCAGACGGCCGTCGGCGTGCCGGTCTTCGACAGCTGCTCCGAGGCCGTGAAGGCCACCGGCGCCAACGCCACCATGATCTTCGTCCCCCCTCCGGGAGCGGCCGACGCGGTCATGGAGGCGGCCGACGCCGGCATCCCGGTCATCATCGCGATCACCGAGGGCATCCCCGTCCTCGACATGGCCCGCGCGGTGGCCTACCTGAAGCTGTACCACCCCCAGACGCGGCTCATCGGCCCGAACTGCCCCGGCGTCATCACCCCCGGCGAGTGCAAGATCGGCATCATGCCGGGCTATATCCACAAGCCGGGCCGCGTGGGCGTCGTCAGCCGCTCGGGCACGCTGACGTACGAGGGCGTCTGGCAGCTCACCAACCTGGGCATCGGCCAGAGCACCTGCGTCGGCATCGGCGGCGACCCGGTCAACGGCACCAGCTTCGTCGACGTCCTGACGATGTTCGAGAACGACCCGGACACCGACGCCGTCCTCATGATGGGCGAGATCGGCGGCGACGCCGAGGAGCAGGCCGCGGCGCTCAAGGCGTCGGGCAAGTTCACCAAGCCGCTCGCCGCGTTCATCGCCGGCCAGACCGCCCCGCCGGGCAAGCGCATGGGCCACGCCGGCGCCATCATCTCCGGCGGCTCGGGCAAGGCGTCCGACAAGATCGCCGCGCTGGAAGGCGCCGGCATCCGCGTCGCCAAGAGCCCCGCCGACATGGGGCTGGCCCTTAAGGCGGCGATCGGCGCGTGAACGACCCTCGCGAGAACCCGTGGCGGGCCGTGGCGACGCGGCCCGTCTACGAGAACCCCTGGATCCGCGTCCGCCAGGACGACGTGATCCGCCCCGACGGCCAGCCGGGCATCTACGGCGTCGTCGAGTTCAAGAACCGCGCCGTCGGCGTCCTCCCCGTCGAGGACGACGGCTCGGTCTGGCTCGTGGGGCAGCACCGCTACCCGCTGGACGCCTACTCCTGGGAGATCCCCGAAGGGGGCTGCCCCGCGGAGGAGTCGCCCGAGCAGGCCGTCCTGCGCGAGCTGAAGGAAGAAACCGGCATGACGTGCGACCGCCTGGAGCTGGTCGCCCGCTGCCACCTCTCCAACTCGGTCAGCGACGAGGAAGCGTTCCTCTATCGCGCCACGGGCCTGGTCCACGGCCCGAGCGAGCCCGAAGGGTCCGAGCAACTGGAAGTCCGCCGCGTCCCCTGGGCGGAAGCCTGGCGGATGGTGCGCGAAGGCGAGATCACCGACGCGATGTCGGTCGTCGCCATCCTGCATGAAGCCGTCCGTCGCCTGGAAAGATGAGGCGAAGGGATAGGCGGAAACGGAGGGGATGGAGGCCCGCGTCCCTGCGGGCCCGGAGATGGAAGGCGGTTGTCGTCGGCCGGTCGATCAGCGGGCGGGGCCGCTCAGGACGGGGACTTCGAGGTCTCCTTCCTGGGTCCGCCACGCGGTCGGCACCGCGCGACGCTCGATCTCGCGGCGGACTGGCCGGGCGTCGGCCTGGGCCTCGCCGCGGAACGAAGGCGGGTCGAGGGCGGCTTCGGGGAAGTGGCGGCCGGGGCAGACGGTCGGGGTGGCGGCGACGTGCTTGTGCGTCTCCAGCCGCGACTGGTCGATCTGGTACTTCTCGCCGAGGTACGCCAGCAGCGCCTTGAGCGCGGCCTGCTGCTTGGGGGTCGGCGGGGCCTTCTCGAAGTCGCCGATCAGGCAGACGCCGATGCCGTACTCGTCGATGTCGGCGCGGCGGGCGTTGCGGCAATGGACGCCGTGCTTCTGCCTCACCCAGCGCTGGGAAACTTCGATCTGGCCGTCGCCGCTGCCGGTGCCGTTGCCGATCACGAAGTGGTAGCCGCAGCCGTCGGCGCTGCCGAGGATCTGCCGGTGCTCGGCGTCGATCTCGCTGTAAGAGCCGCTCTCGGTCGCGCTGTGGTGGACGACGACGTACTTCCAGGGGCGGTCGGCCTTGTCCGGGAAGAACAGGTCGTCGGCGCCGTCGCCGGCGAAGAAGCCCTCGAGCGCCCCCTGCGCGCTCGCCCGGCGAACGACGCCCGAGGCCGAGGTCGACTTCAGCGAGCCCGGCCCGCCGGGGGTCATGCTCGTGGGCGAGGACAGCTCGAGCGCGTCGCCGGCGGCGTCGGCCTTCGCCTTGGGCTTGGACTCCACCGGCGGCCGGAGGCTGCGCGAGCGCGTCGTCGACGCGGCCGGCGCCAGGTCGAGGTCGTTGTCCGGCGCGGCGGTCGGGATGCGCTCCGACGACGGCGTCCGTCGCGAGCTGGTCGGCGCGGCCGGCGGCGACAGCTCCACCTCCGAGGGGATCGAGCCGATCGACGACCCGTTGATCACCGGCTCGTCGGCCGGCTCGAACGAGCCCCCGCTCCGGATGGTCGCGCCCGGACTTTGGATGACGGCCGCGCCGCCGTCGCCGCCGCAGTCGGAGCAGCCCGGCGCGGCCACGGCGCGGGCGCCGGGCATCACGGGGCGGAGGACGGTGCGCTTGCGGTGGCAACCGGCCGTCAGCAACGCGCCAACCGCGGTCATCACGAGGCACGCCCGATGGGCGCGCACCGCGAACGGGGCCGAAATCTTGTCAGCCATCTTTCCATCTCCTGTCGGGCCGATCATCCGCTCGACATCCCGGGTCGAGCCTCGACTCCCACGAATCGCAACCGCGATGCCGAACCATCGGCCGCGCGTCCGTGGCGAGAGATCAAGTTTCCCGACTTCGATTGAAGTCTACACGGCGATCGGCCGACATGCGGATTTCTCGGCGATTTTCCCGAGATTTCCTCAAGTCCCCCGCCCCACGCCGCCGATCGGCCCTTGTAAAAACTTCAATCGATTGCAAGATTCATCATTCGCCGATGTCTGGAAGCGAGGATTACGGCGATTGAACCGGACGGACGAGTCGCAACGGCGGCGCGTCCCCCCTCCCCCCGGGCCGACGGCCCTACGCTCTTCCCGCGATGGCCGCGCGAAGCCCCCCCCTTCTCCCCTCGTGGGAGAAGGTGGCCGAAGGCCGGATGAGGGGGATTCGAAGGCCGTCGGTAGCGCGCCCCTCATCCGCCCCTCCGGGGCACCTTCTCCACGAGGGGAGGAGGAGCGCGTCCGTGGAGCCGTCGACACCCCTCTCCTGTCGTGGCCGCGGCCCACTTCATCTCCATGCGTCCCATCCCCCCCCGTTCGCTGGCGAGTCGCGGCGGGAAACGGTATGCTCGATCCAGGCGGCCCCCGGAGCTACGGCGGGCCGTTTTTCGTGTCGGGGAACGGTCGAGTTTCGTACGAGGTCGGGGCGCGCCTGGCCGCGCCGGAGAGGTTCCATGCCCGCGTATCACCCTCAGCGGATCGAGCCCAGGTGGCAAGCCTACTGGGAGGAGCACCAGACGTTCGCGACCCCCGACCTCGATCGCGACCGGCCCAAGCTCTACATCCTGGACATGTTCCCGTATCCCAGCGGCGCGGGCCTGCACGTCGGCCATCCCGAGGGCTACACCGCCACCGACATCCTCTGCCGCTTCAAGCGGATGAAGGGCTTCAACGTCCTGCACCCGATGGGGTGGGACGCCTTCGGCCTGCCCGCGGAGCAGTACGCCGTCCAGACCAACACCCACCCCAGGGTCACGACCCAGGCGAACATCGACAACTTCCGCCGCCAGATCAAGTCGCTGGGCTTCTCCTACGACTGGTCGCGCGAGGTCGACACCACCGACCCTGGCTACTATAGGTGGACGCAGTGGATCTTCCTCAAGATCCACGACACCTGGTACGACCGCGACTTCGAATGGACCGACCCCCAGGGCCGACCCCGCAAGGGGAAGGGCCGCCCCATCGCCGAGCTGCCCATCCCCGACGGCGTCGACCCCGACGCCTATCGCGACTCCAGGCGCCTGGCGTATCGCGCCGAGGTCCCCGTCAACTGGTGCCCCGCGCTGGGGACCGTGCTGGCCAACGAGGAGGTCATCGACGGCAAGTCCGAGCGCGGCGGCCACCCCGTCGTCCGCATGCCGCTGACCCAGTGGATGCTCCGCATCACCGCCTACGGCGACCGGCTCGTCGAGGATCTCGAAATCGTCGACTGGCCGAAGTCGATCCGCGACATGCAGCGCAACTGGGTCGGCCGCAGCGAGGGCGCCGAGGTCGACTTCCCGGTCGTCATCTCCGGCCAGCCCCCGGCCCCCCCTTCGGGCCGGTTCCCCGACAAGCCGGCCGAGAACGTCATCCGGGTCTACACCACCCGGCCCGACACGCTGTTTGGCGCGACCTACATGGTGCTGGCGCCCGAGCATCCGCTCGTCGACCGCGTCACCACGCCCGAGCACTCGGAGGCCGTGGCGAAGTACCGCGAGCAGGCCGCGCGCAAGAGCGACCTCGACCGCACGGACCTGGCGAAGACCAAGACCGGCGTCTTCACCGGCGGCCACGCGACCAACCCCGTCACCGGCGAGCCGATCCCGATCTGGATCGCCGACTACGTCCTCATCAGCTACGGGACCGGCGCCATCATGGCCGTCCCGGCTCACGACGAACGCGACTTCGAGTTCGCGAAGACCTTCGACATCCCCATCCGGGCCGTCGTCGAGCCCCCCGCCGACTGGCTCAAGGCGAACGCCCCCAAGGAAGCCCCGGCCGACCTCCTGGCCGCCTACAAGGCCGACCCCGGCGCGTTCTCGGGCGTCTTCCACGACGAGGGCGTCTCGATCCAGTCTCGGAACGACGAGTTCGCGATGGACGGCATGCCCACCGCCGAGGCCAAGCCGGCCGTCACCGCCTGGCTCGCCGAGAAGGGGCTCGGCAAGAAGGCCGTCAACTACAAGCTCCGCGACTGGCTGTTCTCCCGCCAACGCTACTGGGGCGAGCCGTTCCCCGTACTGCTGGACGAGAGCGATCGCGTCA
Source organism: Paludisphaera sp. (assembly GCF_037189885.1). Taxonomy (NCBI): domain Bacteria; kingdom Pseudomonadati; phylum Planctomycetota; class Planctomycetia; order Isosphaerales; family Isosphaeraceae; genus Paludisphaera; species Paludisphaera sp. Next base: position 226,951 of record NZ_JBBCIR010000013.1, on the reverse strand, counting down.
GCCCCGTCGGCGAGGACGAGCTGCCGGTCCTGCTGCCGGACCTCGACGACTTCAAGCCGACCGGCACCCCCGAGCCGCCGCTGAGCAAGGCGAGGGAGTGGGTCCGCTACTCCGAGAAGCTGCGCCGCGAGATCAACACGATGCCCCAGTGGGCCGGCTCGTGCTGGTACTACCTGCGGTACATCGACCCGAACAACACGGAACGCCCCTGGGACCCCGAGAAAGAGAAGTACTGGCTGCCGGTCGACCTGTACGTCGGCGGCGCGGAGCACGCCGTGCTCCACCTGCTCTACAGCCGCTTCTGGCACAAGGTCCTGTTCGACCGCGGCCTGGTGAGCACCCCCGAGCCCTTCCAGCGCCTGGTCAACCAGGGGATGATCCTGGGCGAGACCGAGTACACCGCCTATCGCGACCCCGCCGGCGCGTGGGTCGCCGCCGCGTCCGTCGTCCAGTCCGACAAGGGCCCGATCCGCAAGGGTGACGCCTCCGCGACCGTGCTCGAAACGGTGAAGCTGGAGGAGGACCAGATCGTCAAAAAGGGGGAGGGCTTCGTCCTGAAGGACGCCCCCGAGATCCGCGTCGACGCCCGCGCCCACAAGATGTCCAAGAGCCGCGGCAACGTCATCAACCCGGACGTGGTCGTCTCCGAGTACGGCGCCGACAGCCTCCGCCTCTATGAGATGTTCATGGGCCCGCTCGAAGCGGTGAAGCCCTGGAGCATGAAGGGGGTGGAGGGGGTCTATCGCTTCCTCGGCCGCGCCTGGCGGATGATCGTGGACTACGAGGCCGAGGAGATCGCCCTCGACCAGCGCGTGAAGGACGCCGAGCCGACGCCCGAGCAGGCGAAGCTCGTCGCCCGCACGATCGCCGCGGTGGGGGACGACTACGAGGCGCTCCGGTTCAACACGGCCGTCAGCCGCCTGATGGAGTTCGTCAACGCCTTCACCGGCGCCGAGGTCCGGCCGAAGGCGGCGATGGAAGCGTTCACGCTCCTCCTCGCCCCGATGGCCCCGCACCTCGCCGAGGAGCTGTGGCGCATCCTCGGCCACGAGAAGACCCTGGCCTACGAGCCCTGGCCCACCTTCGACCCCGTGCTCCTGAAGGACGACGAGGTCGAGATCCCGGTCCAGATCCTGGGCAAGGTCCGCTCCAAGATCACCGTCCCCGCCGACGCCGACGCCCAGGCCGTCGAAGCCGCCGCCCGCGCCGACGCCCGCGTCGCCGCCCTGCTCGAAGGGAAGACGGTCCGCAAGGTGATCGTCGTCCCCGGCAAGCTCATCAACTTCGTGGCGAATTGACCCGGGGCCGAGCCGACGCGCCGGCGTTCCCCTCACGCGCCCGCGAGGGGGGGACGTCGTCGCGCATGAGCATCAGGAGCATCGATGAATATGCCGCCCGGTTTCCTGGGCACGCGTGGCGACCTGCTGATGGACATCGTCGTCGTCGCGATCGTGCTGACCCCGTTCCTCTTCCTTCGGGCCGTGTGGCTCGCGCGCCGGGGCGAGTACCGCCGCCACCGCAACCTCCAGACGGCGCTGTTGACGACGCTGCTGGTGGCGGTCGTACTGTTCGAGGTGGACATCCGGCTGAAGGGGGGGACCCAGGCCTTCCTGGCGGGCAGCCCCCACCTGGGGCGGCCGCTGCTGACCTGGCTGCTGCGGACGCACGTCCTGGTCGCAGTCGTGAGCTTCGGCCTCTGGGCCGTCCTCGTCGTCCAGGCGTGGCGAGCCCGCATGGACCTCAATCCCGGCCTGTTCTCCGCGGTCCACCGGAGGCGTGGATACCTGGTCTTCGCCGGGACGATCTTCACGGCCGCGTCGGGCGTGTGGCTCTACTGGCTCGGCTTCGTCGCCTGAAGCCGGAATCTTTCCGCCTTTCCCGAAATCGGCGTGCCTCTCGGGGGGTCATGCGGGAGACGGAGGCTTGCGCCCCGTCGCCCCGCTCCTGGGCAACCCGATGGCAGGTGAAGCGGGAGTGCCCGGCCGCGACTCAAAGGTCGACGTAGGAATCCAGCCGGCCGCCCGCCCCCAGGTGCTCGGCATGGCGGACGAGGAAGCCATCGAGGTCGTCGTCGATCCGCCGGACGCCCCCGCCGGCCATGACGCCCCACGCGACCCCCGCCTCGCCGAGCAGCAGCAGGTCGCCGTTCAGGGCGATGAAGATGACGGTCGCGTCGCCCCAGGACTCGTCGTCCTCGTCGAGGTTCCAGCCGAACTCGCCGAACGTCATCCAATCCCGCGGGAGGACGTAATCACCGGAGTACCCGGGGGGCGAGGCGCGGAGGCCGGCGAAGCCGCGATAGAATTCCTCGGCCGTCGGGCGGTCCCTGGCCGGCAACGACGCGACCGCGGCCAGTTCGTCGTCGGCCAGCGGCGGGGCGAGGTAGACCGCCGATCCGTCCGGCCCCACCAACTTCAAGGACTCCTCGTCGTCGTGCGACGCGACGGCCACCGGCGTGTAATCGATGAGCCTGTCGCGGACCGCCGCGGTCCCTGGACGATGGACCGCCGACCAGCGCGCCACCAGCCGCTCGCGCGCCGCCGAAGGCGCGAGTCGGGCGATCTCCCGGAGCCAGGGATCGTCGGGCAACTCGTCCGATTTGACCGGCAAGGGCCGCTCGACGACGCCGTCTTCCCAGAAGTCGCCTTCAACCTCGGGGGCCATGGCCGTCCCTCGAAAGCCACGTCGACCACGATGAACGAACCCAACGACGTCCATCACGGCCTCGGCCCGAATCAGGGCTTCTTGTAGAGGTCGTCGATGTTGAAATCGGGGGGGATCTGATTGACCTGGATGGAGTGGACGCCCCCCTGGACGTAGCCCCGGCCCTCGTCGGCGATGCGTCGTTGGACGGTCTCCGGGTTGTCGGGGTCGTCGTCGGGCTCCTCGACGGCGGCGGGGGAGGCGGCGCGCGGTATCGAGACGGACGGGGGAGCCGAGGCGGCCGGCGGGGGCTGCGGAGGCGTCGGCGATGGGGGAAGCGCCGGGGCAGGCGGACGGGCGACGGCCGCCCTCGGCCGCTGCGACTCCAGCAGGTGGCCGCCGTCGAACCGCTCGCCGATGTAGTGCCGCCGGACTTCCGGGTTGTTGAGGATCTGCTCCCGGTTGCCGTAGGCGAAGACCCGGCCCTCGCGGATGACGTAGCAGCGGTCGGTGACCTCCAGCGTCTCGCGGAACTGGTGGTCCGTCAGCAGGATCCCGATGTTGTAGGTGTCCACCAGGTCGCGGATCTGCTCCTGGATCTCGCCGACCGTCTTCGGGTCGATGCCCGCGAACGGCTCGTCGAGCATGATGAGCTTGGGGTTCGTGATCAGCGCCCGCGCGATCTCGGTCCGCCGACGCTCGCCGCCGGAGACCATGTGGGCCTTGGTCTTGAGGATCTTCTGGAGCCCGAAGCGGTCCACCAGCTCGTTGAGCCGATCCCGACGCTGCTTGCGCGACATCCCGGGGCGGGTCTCCAGGATCGCCATCAGGTTCTGCTCGACCGTGAGCTGCCGGAAGACGCTGGAGTCCTGGGCCAGGTACCCCATCCCCGCGCGGGCGCGGAGGTACATCGGGAGCTTGGTCACGTCGCGGCCGTCGAAGGTCACGGAGCCGCCGTCGGAGTCGATCAGGCCGATCGTCATGCGGAAGCTCGTCGTCTTGCCGGCGCCGTTGGGCCCCAGCAGGCCGACGACCTCCCCCTGCTCGACGTCGAACTCGACCCCGTTGACGACCTGGCGACGGCCGTACCACTTTTCCAGGCCGCGGACTTCCAGCAGGGCCATCGCTCGATCCTCCGTGATCGCGTCGCGTCGCGTCGCTTGGCGTCGTTCGGGCCGATCCCCGCCTCGAATCGCCCCCGGTCAGCGGATCCGACGCATCCGTTCGACGTAGGGGCGGAACGGGACGCGGAAGTCGTGGCTGATCCGGAAGCTCGGGCCGAACGGGACGCCGTGCGGCCAGTAGACGAAGAAGGCCTTGCCGGTGATGAGGCTCCGGGGGACCTCCCAGGTCTGGCGATCGAGGAAGTCCCACGAGCGGTCCGAGGAGTCCCACCCCCGGCTGTCCTTGCTGCGGGGACTGTTGTCCCCCATCATCAGGAACCGGTCGTACCCCAGCTCGAACTCCTCGGCCCGGACCCGCGCGATGTTCGGGAACCGCGAGGGGTCGGAGAGGAAGTCGAACAGTTCGGACGGCCGACGAGGCTCCCGATCGTCCCAGACAGGTCCGTAGTCGGTATAACCCGGAGTCTGGGTATAGTAGATATCCCGCTTGAGGACAAGGCCGCTCGCCGAGACGGTCGCCCCCTTCGCGCCGATCGCCGCCGGCGAGAGGTCCGCCGCGGTCGGCGTGGGGACCGCGTCCCCCCGGTCGTACTCGGCCCCCTCGCCCCCCACGGGGCGGCCATCGACCAGCAGCGTCAGCCGGTCGTCGACGTTGCCGAACTCCAGCCGACGCGAGCCGGGGCCGCGGACGGGCGTGTCGAACTCGGCGAGCGTCTCGTCGCCACGGATGAAGCGGCCCTTGCCGGTCGCCACGTCGATCGTCGCGAAGTGCCGCACGCCCGCCTTGACCAGCTCGAGCCGGATCTCGCCCGAGTCCGACTTCACGTCCAGGTCGGCCGCGAGGGTCAGGTCGCCGACCCAGTGGGGCTGGAGCCAGGCGTTCTGGTTGCCGTAGCGCGACTGGATCAGGTCGGTGCTCTCGGCCGGGAGGTTGGTGTTGTACGAGTAGAAGTCGGTGACCAGGGTCGGCCGGGGGCCGCGGGCGGGCGTCCGGTCGACCAGGAGCGCCTCCCACTGCTCGGGCTCCGGGACCAGGTGGCGATATCGCAAGTCGGCCCAGTCGGCGGCGGGGGCGGCCAGCTCGTACAGGCTGCGGCCGGGCTCGACGACCTTCCAGCCCGAGTCGGACGACCACCGCCGCCACTCGTCCCGGCCGCGGAGCGCGCGGGGCTGGTGCTCGTCGTCGTAGACGTCGATCTGCATGCTCCGCAGGTGCTCCATCGGCTTGCGCTGGAGGCGGAACTCGTCGGAGTCCGGGGGCTTGACGTAGAGGTCGCCCTGGTGGACGCGGATCGTCTCGCCGGGGAGGCCGACCAGGCGCTTGATGTAGCTGGTCTCGGGCTCCTCGGGGTAGCGGAAGACCACCACGTCGAACCGCTCCGGCGGCGACGCCCCCGGCAGGCCGGGGAGGTCGTACGGGAACATTGAGACGAGGATCCGGTCCCCCTTGAAGCTGGGGGCGTCGTTCAGGTTGCGGGCCTGGTGCCGGCAGTTGACGCAGACCCCGGAGAAGATCGGCCGGCGCGGAGGCGGCCCCTCCACCTCCTCGGAGGCGTTGACCGCGAAGAGGAACCCGCACTGCGGGCAGGCGACCTCCTTGTGACGGCCCATCAGGGTCGGGGCCATCGACCCGGTCGGGATCACGAACGCCTGGGCCTCGAACCCCCGGACCAGCAGCGCGGCGACCCCCGCGACGACCAGCGCCTCGACCAGCTCGCGCAGGCCGTCGCCCTTCTTGGTCTCGGCGGCGGCCTCCGCGCGGGGGGCGGCGGTCCTCGGGGCTGCGGCGGCGGCTCGTCCCATGGTCGGCGGATCTCGACTAAACCGGGGTGGCGGCGGGCAGGCGGTCGATCAATGAATGTACCGGATTCGGCGGGGATCGGGAATCCAGTATAGCGACCGCCCGAAGACCTCCAGGGAGACCGCCCGGCCCGGGAGGTGGACCAGGAACGGCTTGCCCAGGAACAGCTCCCGGCGCACCACCGGGCCCTGGGTCCAGAATCGGGAGTCGTTGGAGACGGGGCTGTTGTCCCCCAGCACGAAGTATTCGCCGGGGCCGAGCCGGGTCGGCTCCAGGACGGCGTTGGGCCGCCGGTGCGCCGCGCCCAGGCTGCTGGTGTAGTAGACGTCCCGGTAGATTCGCAGCTCCGGCACCTCGGCCGAGCCCCCCCGCACCCCCAGGGCGATCGGCGATTCGTCGTTCCAGGGGGCCTCGGCCGGGTCGTCGTAGTCGTGGGGCTCGAACAGGGGCGAGCCGTCCACCAAAACCATCAGCCGGGCGTCGAAGACGTAGGCCTCGACCTGGTGGTCCTCGCCGGACGCGCCCAGGGCCAGCGGGTTGCCGCGAAGGAAGACCTTGCGGGGCACGCCGTTGCGCTCGACCTCGACGGGCTCTCCCGGCCTGGTCGGGACGCGGACGACGAAGCGATCGCCCCCCGATCGCAGCGCCAGCGACAACGACTCCACGCCAGGCCCGAGCCTCACCAGGGCCTCCAGGCCGACGTCTCGCACCGCGTTGTCCGACCGGCCGTCGCCGCCGTTGTAGCCGTAGTAGTCGCGGATCGGGGCGTACCGCTCCAGGCCCGGATCCCAGTTGCGGTAGACGAGCCAGTCCTCGGCCGCGGCGTCGTCTCCCTCCCCTTGGCCGTCGACGGGGCGGCGGAGGAAGCCGTCGGGGCCCCGCGACCAGCCGGTCGGACCGTCTCCTTCCGGGTCGCCCCGGCGGAAGTCCCAGCGGGGGTAGAGGTCGGAGTCGGCCGGGGAGTAGCGGCTGTCGTGGACGAGGATGCGCATGGCCCGCACGTCGTCCGGCCCCTTCCGCGCGACCTCGCCGTCGGCCCAGACGTCCCCCCTCGCCAGCCGGATCGACTCGCCGGGGAGGCCGACCACCCGCTTGACGTACGCCTGCGAGGGATCCCCCGGGTAGTGGAAGACGGCGACCTCCCAGCGCTCCGGGGCGCGGAAGTCGTACAGGAACTTCTGCACCAGGACGCGGTCGCCGTTGCAGGGGACGGCGGGCTCGGACTCCAGGCCGGACTTGCCGCAGTTGGGGCAGACGGGCCGCGCGGGGGGGGCCTCGTCGTCCATGCCGATGTCGAACGGGAAGGCGCAGTTGGGGCAGGTCACCTCCAGGTGATGCCCCAGGAGGGTCGGGGCCATGGAGCCCGTGGGGACGACGTAGGCCTCGGCGGAGAAGGTGCGGAACAGGAGGACGCCCACGCAAAGCGCGATCAGCAGCTCCACGGTCTGCCGCGCGACGCCGGGCGTCGGGGGCTCGTCGAGTTCGAACAGTTCCGGGAGAGGGTCGTTGTGCATGGGGCTGGTCGTCCGCCGTCGGGGCCCGGTGGGTCGGCGTGGGGGACGCGACGCGGCCCCGGCTCAGTCCTCGCTGTCGTCGAGCACGGAGAGGAACGCCTCCTGGGAGATCTCCACGTTCCCCACCTGCTTCATGCGCTTCTTGCCTTCCTTCTGCTTCTCCAGGAGCTTCCGCTTCCGCGAGATGTCGCCGCCGTAGCACTTGGCGGTCACGTTCTTGCGGAGGGCGGAGATCGTCTCGCGGGCGACCACCCGGCTACCGATGGCCGCCTGGATCGCCACCTCGAACTGGTGCCGGTCGATCTCGCCCCGCAGCTTCTTCACCAGCTTCCGGCCCCGGCGGTCGGCGTGGGCGCGGTGGACCACGATCGAGAGGGCGTCCACCCGCGTCCCCGCCACCAGGATGTCCAGCCGGCAGAGGTCGTCATTGCGGTAGCCGAGCAGCTCGTAGTCCATCGTCCCGTAGCCGCGGGTGGCGCTCTTGAGCTTGTCGTACAGGTCGTAGATCATCTCGGCCAGCGGCAGCTCATACGTGAGGATGGCCCGCGAGGACGAGAGATATTCCGTCTTCAAGTAGGTGCCGCGGCGGTCCTCGCAGAGCTGCATGATCGCGCCGATGTTCTCGCTCGGCAGGATGAAGTTGACCTTGGCGATCGGCTCGCGGAACTCCTCGATCTCCCCCGGGTCGGGGATCCGGGTGGGGTTGGAGACGTGGAGCGTCTCCCCCTTCTTGGTCACGATCTCGTACGTGACGTTGGGCGCCGTCTGCACCAGGGCGAGGTTGCTCTCGCGCTCCAGGCGCTGCTGGACGATCTCCATGTGGAGCATGCCCAGGAAGCCGCAGCGGAAGCCGAAGCCCAGGGCGTCGGAGGTCTCCGGCTCGAAGCTGAAGCTGCTGTCGTTCAGGGCGAGCTTCTGGAGCGCCGTGCGCAGGTCGTCGAACTGGTTGTGCGAGGCCGGGAAGAGGCCGCAGAAGACGACCGGGACCGGCTCCTCGTAGCCGGGGAGGGCCTCGGTGGCCGGGCCGGGGACCTGGGTGACGGTGTCCCCGATGTTCACGTCGGCCAGCTTCTTGATGTTGGCGACGACGTAGCCGACCTGCCCGACCCCCAGCTCCTCGCAGGCGACCTCGCGCGGGCGGAAGCGGCCCAGGCCGATGACCTCGTGGTCGGTCCCGCCGGCCATCAGCCGGATCCGCTGGCCCACCTTCAGCACGCCGTCGACCACGCGGACGTAGACCACCACCCCCTGGTAGTCGTCGAACTTGGAGTCGAAGATCAGGGCGCGCAGCGGCTTGGACGGGTCGCCGGCCGGCGGGGGGACGCGGTCGATGATCGCGCGGAAGAGGTCCGGCACCCCCGCCCCGGTCTTGCCGCTGACGGCGAGGACCTCGCTGGGGTCGATCCCCAGCGTGGTCATGATCTCCTCCTTGATCTCCTCCGGGCGCGAGGCCTGCATGTCGATCTTGTTGAGCGCCGGCACGATCGCCAGGTCGCCCCCCACGGCGAGGTAGGCGTTGGCGACGGTCTGGGCCTGGACCCCCTGGGTGGAGTCGACCAGCAGGATGGCGCCCTCGCACGCGGCGAGGCTGCGGGAGACCTCGTAGTGGAAGTCGACGTGGCCGGGCGTGTCGATCAGGTTCAGCTCGTACGCCTGGCCGTCCAGGACGTAGTTGATCGCGACGGCGCGGGCCTTGATGGTGATCCCCCGCTCGCGCTCCAGGTCCATGTCGTCCAGGAGCTGCTCGCGGAACTCGCGCTGGGTGATCGCGCCGGATTGCAGCAGGATCTGGTCGGCCAGGGTGCTCTTGCCGTGGTCGATGTGGGCGACGATCGAGAAGTTGCGGATATACTTGGGATCGAAGGCCATGTATCAGGTCCGATGACGTGGATCGGGCGTCCCGAGCGCGACTTGCGTCGGTCCTCGTCCAGGCGGGTCGGGCGCTCGGTCGGTCGTCGGCCGGCGGCACCAGGCGCGGTCGCGGGGCGGGTCCGACGTCATGTCGGCGGTTCTTCCGGTAGTGGCCCCCCCCTCGGGTGATTATAGTGGACGGGAGCCGTCCGGAGAAGTCGGCTTGTCACGGACCCGCCCGCGGGCCCAGGGATGAATGCAGGTGCGGCCATGAAATGCGTCTCGGCCCTCTCGACGGCCCGGAGCGCCAGCACGGCGTTCCACCAGATCCTCGAACGCCTGGACGCCGCGCCGGACGCCGCCGAGGACGCGCCGCCGGCCGACCTCACCCTCATCTTCAGCTCCCGCCACCACGCCCCGGTCCTGGGGAAGCTCTCGCAGGCGTTCCTCGAATCCGGGCGGACTCGGCACGTCCTGGGCTGCACCGGCGAGTCGATCGTCGGCGACGACCAGGAGGTCGAGCGCAGGCCGGCGCTGGCCGTGTGGTCGTTGCATCACCCGGGCATGGAGATCCAGCCCGTCCGGTTCGACCCCGGCGGCGGCCCGCTGCGGCGCGCGCTGGAATCGCTGGAGAAGCCTGACGATTCGGTCATGATCCTCCTGGCGGACCCGTTCACCTTCGCCGTGCACGACCTGCTCAAGCTGGCCAACGAGGAGCACCGGGGCCTTCGGATCGTCGGCGGCATGGCCAGCGGCGGGTCCGAGCCCGGGGCGAACCGCCTCCTCCTGGACGGCGAGGCCTTCACCGACGGCGCGGTGGCCGTCCGGCTCTCGGGGCCGGTCTCCATCCGCTCCGTCGTCAGCCAGGGTTGCCGCCCCGTCGGCCGGACGCTGCTGGTGACGAAGGCCGAGCACAACATCATCCGCGAGCTGGGCCGCCGCCCGGCGCTGGAGGTGCTGCGCGAGGTGCTGGGCGACCTCCCCGACGACGACGTCGAGAAGGTCCGCGAGGGCCTCCACCTGGGCCGGGTCATCAACGAGTATCAGGAGTCGTTCCACCGGGGGGACTTCCTGGTCCACAACGTCGTCGGCGCCGACGAGACGGGCGCGATCCAGATCAGCGACCTGATCCGCGTGGGCCAGACGGTCCAGTTCCACGTCCGCGACGCCGAGACCGCCGACGAGGACCTCCGCGAGGCCCTCGCCCGCCGCCCCGATGGCGAGGCGGCCGCCAGCACCCCCGTCGGAGCGCTGCTCTTTTCCTGCAACGGTCGCGGGACCCGCCTGTTCCCGACCCCGAACCACGACGTCGGCGTCATCCACGAGGTCCTCGGCCCGATCCCGGTCGCCGGCTTCTTCGCGATGGGCGAGCTGGGCCCCATCGGCGGCCAGAACTTCATCCACGGCTTCACCGCCAGCGTCGCGGTCTTCGAGCGTCCGTCGGGGTGAGGCCTGGGGCGGCTCCCGAGAAAAATTCGAGATTCCTGAAATCGCCGTCCCCGCGCCGCGGATCATGCGGGCGGTTGATGATGGCGTTCTTTGACATCCTGAATTCGATCCAAGGAAGCATGCGAGCCGACGGCCCTTGGACGGCCAACCTAACGTCCTTCCCCCCTGGTGGGGGAAGGTGGCCCGAAGGGCCGGATGAGGGGGGGACGAGCGAGACAACCTCCGAAGCGCGGAAGGGGCGTTCCGCGGCCGTCGGCCCACGCGAGGAGTCGCGAAATCCGAGGTCTCGCGGGCAAGCACCCCCTCATCTGACCGCTTCGCGGTCTGTCTTCCCCACCAGGGGGGAAGACCGTCATTATCCCGAGCACCCAGGAACGCGACGGCCCTCCCGGCTTCGGGTCCCGAACAAGTGTCGGGAGCGCGGATGCGCGTCGCACGCTGGGCAAGCCCGCCGTCGAACGAAAAACCACTTCGAAAACGACGAACAAAGCCAACTGGACATCGCCGCAAACACTGAATCCACGACGATTTACATAAAAACAACCGCCGCGACAGGCGCGCGAACGAAGCCAACCGCGGGCGGCCCGGCGGCGGGCCTAGTGGCGCGGGAGACGGGGCCTTCGGCGGGTGCCGTCGGGCGTCCCAAGTCTTGCCGCGACCGGGGGATTTTGCCATGATCGTCGCTCCGGGCGGGGCGACGCGGCCTCTCGGCGACGCCCCCGGGACGTGTGACGCGCGGGCCCGGCCGCCGCGTCGAACGGTCCAGCGAGCACGAGTCAACGGAGAGCGTTTTCCATGGCGAGCCCGAAAGTCGAGGCCCCGGCGGGCGGACAGAAGATCACCATCCAGGGGGGCAAGCTGAACGTCCCCGACCGCCCGATCATCCCGTTCATCGAGGGCGACGGCACGGGCCCCGACATCTGGCGCGCCAGCGTCCGCGTCCTGGACGCGGCCGTCGAGAAGGCCTACGGCGGCAAGAAGAAGATCGAGTGGGTGGAGGTCTACGCCGGCGGCAAGGCCCACTCGCTGTTCAACAACTGGCTCCCCGACGAGACGGTCGAGGCCTTCCGCGAGTACCTCGTCGGCATCAAGGGCCCGCTCACCACGCCCGTCGGCGGCGGCATCCGCTCGCTCAACGTCGCGCTGCGGCAGCTCCTGGACCTCTACGTCTGCCTCCGCCCGGTGCGCTGGTTCAAGGGGGTCCCCTCCCCCGTGAGGCACCCCGAGAAGGTCGACATGGTGATCTTCCGGGAGAACACCGAGGACGTCTACTCCGGCGTCGAGTTCGAGGCCGGCTCGGCCGAGGTGAAGAAGCTCCTGGACTTCATCAAGGCCGAGTTCCCCGAGGCCTACAAGAAGGTCCGCTTCCCCGAGACCTCCGGCGTCGGCATCAAGCCGGTCTCCCGCGAGGGGAGCGAGCGGCTCATCCGGTCGGCGATCGAGTACTCGCTCGCCAACGGCCGCAAGAGCCTGACGCTCGTCCACAAGGGGAACATCATGAAGTTCACCGAGGGCGCGTTCCGCAACTACGGCTACGCCCTCGCCGAGCGCGAGTTCGCCGACAAGACCTACACCTGGGACCAATGGGAGCGGACCAAGGCCGACAAGGGCGAGGCCGCGGCCAACGCCGAGCAGAAGGCCGCGCTCGACTCCGGCAAGCTCCTGATCAAGGACGCCATCGCCGACATCGTCCTGCAGCAGGTCCTCACGCGGCCGACCGACTTCGACGTCATCGCCACGATGAACCTCAACGGCGACTATCTCTCCGACGCCCTCGCGGCGCAGGTGGGGGGCATCGGCATCGCCCCCGGCGGCAACATCAACTACGCCACCGGCCACGCCGTCTTCGAGGCCACCCACGGCACCGCCCCGAAGTACGCCGACCTCGACCAGGTCAACCCGGGCTCCGTCACGCTCTCCGGCGAGATGATGCTCCGCTACCTGGGCTGGACCGAGGCCGCCGACCTCATCATCAAGGGCATGGACGGCGCCATCGGCCAGAAGACCGTCACCTACGACTTCGCCCGCCTCATGGAAGGCGCGAAGCAGGTCAAGTGCAGCGAGTTCGCCACGGCCGTCATCGACAGCATGTGAGCCGACGGCGGCACCCGACTCCCCCCGGGCAGCGGTCCTCGCTCCCGGGGCGAGCATCATAACGGCCTTCCCCCCTGGCGGGGGAAGGTGGCCCGAAGGGCCGGATGAGGGGGAAGCCAAGCAGGGAGGCCGCCGGGCTCCCGAGCCGGTCGGGTAGGCTGTTAATGACTTCAACGGCCCGCGTGCTAGTCGTCCCCCTCATCTGACCGCTTCGCGGTCTGTCTTCCCCCGCGAGGGGGGAAGACGGTTCCTCTCCCGCCCCGCGTCCGCGAGGCTCCCCATGCGCGTGACGATCGTCACCGAGACGTTCCCGCCGCAGGTCAACGGGGTCTCGCGCACGCTCGGCGAGTTGGCCCGCCGCCTCCGCGAGCGCGGCGACGCCGTCCAGGTCATTCATCCCGACTACGGCGGCCCGCCCCGTCATCCCGACGATCGGACCGTGCGGGCCATCCGCATCCCGTTCTACCGGGAGTTGCGGCTCCCGCTCCCCCCCTTCGGCCGGGTCCATCGCGAGGTCGACGCCTTCCGGCCCGACCTGATCCACGTCGCCACCGAGGCGTTCCTGGGCTTCAGCCTCCTGCGATATGCCGCCCGGCGGTCAATCCCCGTCGTCGCCAGCTTCCACACCAACTTCGCCCAGTACAGCGCCCACTACGGGCTCGGCTGGGCTCGCCCGATAGTCGGCCGCTACCTGCGGTGGTTCCACGATCGCGCCCACGAGACCTACGTCCCCTCGCGGTCGACCATCGCCCAGCTCGAGGCGTCGGGCTTCCGGCGACTGGCCCTCTGGCCGCGAGGCGTCGACGCCTCGACCTTCCGCCCCGATCGCCCCGGCCGCGCGGCGATCCGCGAGGCGCTCGGGTGGGATGCCGAGGACGTCGCCATCGTCCACGTCGGCCGGATCGCGCCGGAGAAGAACGTCGGCTACCTCGCCGATGCCCTGGCGATCGTCGCGGAGCGCCGGCCCAACGTCCGAATCCTGCTCGTCGGCGACGGCCCGTCGCGCGGCGAGCTTGAGGCGAAGTTGACGGGCCTGGCGAGCTTCGCCGGCTATCGATCGGGGGACGACCTGGCCGACCACTACGCCGCCGGCGACGTGTTCGCGATTGCCAGCACGACGGAGACCTTTGGCAACGTCGTGCTGGAGGCGATGGCCTCCGGGATGCCCGTCGTCGCCCTCGGCGCCGGGGGGGTGGCCGACACCGTCCGCGACGGCGAGACCGGCGCGCTGCTGGACGAATCGGCCCCGCCCGATCACTTCGCCCGCTGCCTGATCCGCCTGGCCGACGACGCCGACGAGCGTCGTCGCCTGGCCATCGCCGCGCGGGCCTACGCGGAACGCCAGAGCTGGGACGCGATCATGGACGACCTTCGCGATCGCTACGCCCGGGTCATCGCCGAGGCCCGACCTCCGACGCCCCCGGCCCCGACAGGATCCTGAGCGGGCCGGCGGTCCCGGGCCCGTCGAAGTTCTCGAACGCGGCGTACTCCCCCTTCGCCACCCACAGCCCCAGGCCACCGCCGCTTGGCACCAGCCTCGACGGGAGGTAGCCTTCCAGCAGGAAGTCCCGGAGCGCCGGGAATGGGGGATAGCCGACGAAGATCAGTGGCGGCCTCGCGGAGCGCAGGTCGTCCATGATCTCGCCGACGCGCGGCGTGATGAGCGGGTGGGGCCTGTCGGCGAAGTCGCGCAGGAGGTTGTCGACGAACAGGTGCCGGCTGGCGTGGTCGAGCTTGCCGTAGAAGAACAGCGGGCTCTGCCACCCCCAGACGTAAAGCCGCGGGTCGTCGAACACGACGCGGCGCCGGTCCAGCTCCTTGCCCAGCTCGCGGAGGACGACCCACTGGCCCCCCCCCTTGTAGCGGACGGTCAGTTCTTGCGGCGGGCAGAGGAGGTAATCCCGGACCTGGAGGCCCATCGTGCCGAGCGTCGCGGCGACGACCACCGCGAGCCCCGCCAGGTCGGCGACGCGGAACCTGTTCCGTAGACCAACCAGGCAGTCCCCCGCCGTGACCCCGAGCGCGATCGCCGCGCCAGGGGTCGCCAGCAGGTAGTAGTGCGGCCAGTACAGCCCCGGAAGCGCGACCTCCGCCAGGCTCGCGACGATCCAGCCGGCGGCCAGGCGCCGGACCGGGGAAGTCGTCGGGGCGAACGCCAGGTGGATCAGGCAAGGGGCGAGCGCCAGCCACGTCGGCCAGCTCCCGCCGGCCCACCAGACGAGATAATCGGTGTCGCCGAAAGGCCAGGGAAGGACGCCCTTCGGGTCGGCGTTGCCGGTCAGCCAGCGGATCCAGCCGGGGGGCGCGCCGGGCTCGGGGGCCACGTCCGTCGCCATCGCCCGGCCGAACTGGATGATGTCGATATAGGCGTCCCGCCCCGCCCCCTGGAGCCACAGCACGAGCACCGCCGCCGCAAGCACTGCCGCGAACCCGGCGACGAGCCCGACCGCCCCCTTCGCCCCTTCCCTCGACCGCCGCGCCAGCAGCGCGACGCCGAAGACCGCCATCGGGACGACCGCCACCTGCTTCACGAGCGTCGCCGCTCCGAGGGCCGCGCCCGCGGCGATGAACGGCCATGCCCTGCCGCGATCCCACCCGAACACCACGAGCGCCAGCGAGGCGACCGAGAAGGCGTTCATGAAGTGTTCCATGTTCGACCCATTGCCGAACAGGTAGGGGTCGGTCGTCAGGAAGACGGCCAGGAGAGCCGCCAGCCCCCCCGCGAACGGGCCGGCGAACCGCGAGGCCACCCACCAGACGCCGGCGATCGTCGTCAGGACGAACGGGATCGGCAGGAGCCGGATGGCCGTCTCGGTGTAGCCGAGGAGCGCGATGGGCGCGGCGTAGAGCCAGTAGCCCAGCGGCGGCTTGTTCTCCGTCAGATCGCGATACAGGACGTCCCCGGCCAGGATGCGGCGGCCCATGTGGGCGTAGATCGCCTCGTCGCAGTCCAGCGGCTCCGACGGCCCGGAGACGACCGGCCACAGGCGAAGCCCGACCGACGGCCCGAAGGTGTGGGCGCGGTACCAGACGGCGAACGCCAGGACGGCCAGCAGCATCCAGATCGGCTTGCGCATCGCGGGGCGGCCCTAGCGGAGTCGGTACAGGCGGACGGGGTAGAGGCGGACCTCGCGCGGGGAGCGGTACAGCTCCCTCGCCTGGGTCAGCCCCAGCGAGGTCCGCACGCCATCCAGGTACGGCCCCCAGACCTCGGGGTCGACGTGCTCCGGCGGTTCGAACGAGCCCCACAGGACATGAGTCACGCCGTACTGCCGGGCGACCTCGTCGATCCTCGCCGCGCTATAGTTCCGGGGCATCAGGATGGTGGTCCGGCCGGAGGTCAGCCTCATCTCCCAGGGGAACCACGTCATGACGCGGGCGTCCGGCGGGACGGCCTCGGGATGCTCGCGGATCCACTCGCCGGCCGCGCGTAGGCCCGGCCAGTGGAGCTGGAACGACCGGGCGAACCACGAGGCGTCGTAGGCCCACGTCGGATCGGCCCAGACCAGCGCGACGTAGCACGACGCCAGCCAGCCGAAGGCGCGGCGGTCGATGCTCAGCCGGTCCAGCCAGGCCAGCACGCCGGCGGCGGCCGTCGGCGTCATCACCAGGAAGGCCGGCAGGTAGTACCGGCCGAGCTGCTGGACCTGCGTGACGTCGGCGATGCTCTTGATCGTCCCGGCGACGAACGCCGCGAACAGCACGGCCGAGAGCCAGTCCACGTCCCTCCCCGGCTCCCCCCTCCCCGTCCGCAGCCGATAAAGATACCCGGCGACGAACGGCAGGCCGACGATCATCGTGGAGTAGACCGCGATGATCCCCAGCATCTTGGCCTTCACGCGGGCGATCTCGGGCGCGTTCTCGCGGGTGTAGAACTGCTCGGGGGTCGTGTTCCCCTTCTCGTAGTGGTGGACCGTCCACGAGAAGTTGTATTCAAACAAGTTGGTGTAGGCGTAAAACGGCCGGCCGTACTCGCGGTAGGTGGCGTAGGCCCAGGGGAGGATCACGGCGACGAGGACGGCCAGCCAGAGCACGATGACCAGCGGGCGTCGCCTCAGCCGGACCAGGGCGCAGAGCCCCGCCGCGCCCGCCAGCGCCATCCCCGTGTTCCGCGCCAGGATCGCCAGGCCGCCGCAGACGCCGGCGACAACCGCCCAGCCGAGCGCCCCCCGGAGCCTCGCGGCGTTCCAGGCCTCGGCGATCGTCCAGACGGCCAGGATCGACGTCAGCGCGACGAGGCTCTCGCGGAGGATGAACGCCGCGTAGATCGCGTGGACGGGCAGGATTGCCAGCACGCCGATCGACGCCAACGCCACGCGCGGGCCGAACCGCCGCCGGGCCAGCCCGTAGAGCGCCGGGAAGGCCAGCAGGTTGATCAGGAAGCTGGTCCCCTTCGCCACGGCGATCGTCGCGTCGAGGTCCTCGCCGGGGACGACGCCGACCAGCCGATACGCCGCCGCGCGGACGTAGGCGTCCAGCGGCGGCGCCCAGTCGTCGAGCACGCCGCGCCCCTCGCGGATCGGCGGGTAGTCGTTGAAGAAGCTCTCGACGTAGTGCTTGACCGCCCCCTCGCCCCGGTGGACCGACGTGGCCACTTCCAGGTAGTGGCTGCTGTCGCCCGGCACCAGCGGAACGTTGCCGCCGCAGATCGACGCCGCGGCGCGGATCGCGTAGCCGACCCAGACGATCGCCAGCGCCAGCCGCGCCTCGCGCCCCAGCCACCGCGAGGCGATCAGCCCCAGCCCCGCCAGCCCGGCGCCGATCGCCAGGTGCCAGCGGACGAGGACCAGTTGCGACGGCCGACGGACGGCCGCGAGCATCGGGACCTCGTAGAACTGGTGGGCGACGAAGTCGAACGCCGGGTCGATCCAGCCGAACGCGCCATCCGCGAGCGCCCCGGCGACGCCCAGCGCGAGCACGACGACCCCGGCGACGACGCGGCGCCTGGATGAGTCTTCCATTTCCATCAGCGACCGGCCGCCTGGAGCATGGCCTCGCGACGGGCCTTGAACTCGCTGTCGGGCTTCCACTCGGGCCAGGCTTCGCCGTCGGCCACGCGGACGCCCACCTCAAGGAGGAGCCGAACGTCCTCGACCGCGCCGGAGAGATCCCAGTCGGGCTTCACCTCGTCGCTCGGCTTGTGGTAGTCGTTCTTCGTGTACTCCTCCTGCTTCCGCCGGCCGAACTCGGGGTCCTTGCCGATGAACTCGCGGCCCCCGCCGGCGCTCAGGGCCGGGACTCCCTTCTTGGCGAAGGAGAAGTGGTCGGAGCGATAGTAGAACCCCTTCTCCGGCTCGGCGTCGGGCTTGACGACGCGGCCGTGGGCCCCGGCCAGCTCGACCAGCAGGTCGTCCAGGGTCGACTGGCCCATGCCGACGCTGATGACGTCCTTCGTCGGCCCCCAGGTGTTGACGCAATCGATGTTGATGTCGGCGAGAGTCTTCTCCAGCGGATGGAGCGGGTGGCCGGCGTAGTATTTCGACCCCAGCAGCCCCTGCTCCTCGGCGGTGACGAACAGGAACAGGGCCGACCGCTTCGGCGGCGGCGAGAGTTTCGCGAACCCCTCCGCGATCTGGAGCACGGCCCCCACGCCCGAGGCGTTGTCGACCGCCCCGTTGTAGATGCCGTCCCCCTCCGCCGAGGCGTCGCGGCCGAGATGGTCCCAGTGGGCGGTGTAGACGACGTGCTCGTCCTTCAGGGCGGGGTCCGAGCCCTCGACCCGGGCGACGACGTTCCGCGACTGGACCTTGCGCAGCTCGGTCTTCACGGAGAAGCCGGCGCGGGCGTCGAGCGGGACCGGCTGGAACGCGCGGTCGATCGCGGCCTTCTTCAGGGTCGCCAGGTCCTTGCCGCTGGCCGCCATGAGCTTCTCGGCGGTCTCCAGTTCGATCCAGCCCTCGACGGCCGTGCGAGGGGGGGCCCCTTCGGCCGCCGGCTCGTCGATCTCGAAGTTCTCCCCGCTCCAGCTCCCCTGGACGACGCTGAACGGGTAGCCGGCGGGGCCTTCCTCGTGGATCAGGATGACGGCGGCGGCGCCCTTCTCGGCGGCGATCTCGTACTTGTAGGTCCAACGCCCGTAGTACGTCATCGCCTTCCCCTTGAACGTCGCGGGGTCGAGCGCGGCCGGGTCGTTCGGGTCGGGGACGGGGGGGTCGTTGACCAGCATGATCAGGGTCTTGCCGCGGACGTCGACCCCCTTGAAGTCGTCCCACTGGTATTCCGGCGCGACGACGCCGTAGCCGACGAAGACCACGTCGGAATTCTCGACGGCGATCTCGGGGGCGAGCCTTCGCGAGACGCCCACGAAGTTCCTGGGGTACTCCAACGCCACGTCGCCGTTGGGGGCGTGGATGACCCCCTTCACCTCGGTCGCGCGATAGCCGACCAGCGGCACGGCCTGCACATGCGAGCCGTCCGGGTTGCCCGGCTTCAGCCCCATCGCCTTCAGGCGGTCGACGAGGTAGGCGATCGTCTTCTCCTCGCCCGCGGAGCCGGGGGCGCGGCCCTCGAACTCGTCGGAGGCCAGCACCTTGATGTGCTCCAGAATGGCGTCGGCCCGGACCGCCTCCAGGGCGGGCTTGAGGCGATCGTCGCCCCGCGACGGCCACGCCGCCCCCCCCACGACCACCGCCGCCGTCGCGACGACCCTACCGATATGGAATCTCATGCCCCTCGCTCCTCGCCGGACCACCGCCATGGACCCCAAGGACGACCATGATACGCGACGAGGTCGGGCGTGTCTTGGCGCCGGCGCCATGACGCCATGAGGCGCTCCCCGCCCCAGGAGGGGAAACCGCCGGCGGTGCCGGACGACGAGGGGAAGACGAGCGAGCCAGCCGCCGGGACGCGCGACGCGCTTTCGGGCGGGCCTCCGACCCGAAGGAGCGCCCGGGCACGTCGTCCCCCTCGTCGGACTCCCGACGGGGTCCGTCTCCCCCCGCGACGGGGGGAGACCTTTCATGGTCGATCAGCTCGCGCGGCGCCGCCGCGAGGCGAGGAGGCCCAAGCCGGCGATCCCGGCCCCGAGCGCGATCACGCTGGACGGCTCGGGCACGAAGATGATCTGGCCGCGGATCTCCCCGCCCGGGAACTGCGACGTGTGGAAGTTGATGTAGGACAGGCCGGCGAGGATCGCCGGGAGGTTGTCGGTCAGCGTGGTCCCGGCATTCCCCTCGTTCAGGTTCCATACGCTGGAGAACGTCCCCCCCACGCCGCTGGAGAACGGGGTGACCACCAGGTCGCTCGGGTCGTTGTCATTGTCCGGAGCGCCGAAGAAACCCCAACGGACGGGCGCATTCCCGCCGAAGGTCGCGCCGACGTGGATGTGGGCCGCGGTGAGGTTGTCATTCGTGTCCGCGGTCTGAGAGCCGGTGACGTCGATGTCGTAGATGGTGACCGTCATCGTGATCGCGGTGCGGGCCGAATTGAGGACCAGGGTGCCGACGCCGTGGGCCAGGGGGCGAGGGGCCCCGGCCGAGGTCACGGGAGTCCCCTGCGTGGTCTCCTGGTCATGCGTGAGGACCACGTTGGCGATCCGGTCCGCTCGCGCGGCGGCCCCGATCCAGCACAAGGTCAAGCCCACAGCCAGGGCGCGCGCCAGAAGCATCATCTCGGCCTCCCGATGTTTATCACGAGCATCAAATTTACGAATATGGACCGCGCCAAGAGCTTAACCGGCCGCGAGTCGATCCGAAAGCGCCAATCCGACCCAACAAAGATGAATTCTTCAGTCCCATGTGGCGCGTGATGCCATCGCGTCGATCGTCGCGAGTTCGCGCGAACTGGGAGTCGGCGGGCGGTGACGGAGGGGAGCCCGCTCAGCGCGAGGCGTCAGGATGGGCGTCGTCCCGCGCGAAGCTGAAGAAGGCGGGCTCGACGCCCGGGAAGCTCAGGCGGAATCGGGGCGTGTCGCCGAGCCGCCGCCCGGTCCGCTCGTCGATCACGTCCCGCGCCGGGTCGCGGAGTTCGACGTCGACCTCGACCGCGTCGCCGCGCAGGCCCTCAACGCCCCCGCCCCCCTGGGGGCCGGAGACGACCGGGGCGTTCTGGAGGATGAACACGTAATCGCGCCCCCCCTTCCTCCAGGCGATCGTCTCGCAGTCGCGGGGACGGACGCCGTCGACCGTCACGATCACGCGGGGGCGGATGCCGTCGGGGAGGATTTCGGCGAGGAACGCGCGGCGGTGGGCGTCGGTCGCCGCCCCTTCCCGGCGGTACTGGAGATAGCGCTGGGGGGACAGGTTCAGGTAGACCGCCCTGCCCTTGCCAACCTCCCGGACGCGACGCCCGCCCAGACGGCGCTCGGCCACCGCGAAGCCTCTTTCCAGCCGGGAATCCACCGTGGCGAACAGGTCGCGATAACGGTCGTAGCCGTAGGCCGCGTCCTGGTCGGACTCCACCCAGAGCTTGCCGCCGAAGAAGTCGGCCTTCGTCAAGGAGCCGTCGTGATCGACGCCGAACAGGTCGTCGAGCGCCCCACTCGTCCGCCCCTTGCCGTGTTGGTCGAACAGGCCGCACATGAAGTCGGCCACGACGAGCCCGCCGCGACGGCAGAACTCGGCGATCCGCCCGGCCTCGGCGTCCGAGAGCGCGAAGCAGGCCGGCAGGATCAGGACGCGATACTCATCCGGCACCCCTTCGCGGATCACGCGGTCATAGGCCAGGAAGTCGTACGCGACGCCGGAGTCGGCCAGGAGGTATTCCCACGCCTTGCGGACGTTGTGCGACGTGCCCAATCGGTGGTCGTCGTTGCGGTTCACCCAGGTCTTGCCGTGCGCCTGGGCGTCGAGGCACCAGGAGACCTGGATCGACGGATGCGAATAATAGATCGCGACCCCGTCGTGCAGTCGCCGCGCCCCGGCGAGCTTCGGCCCCTGCACGTCCGACAGTTCCCTCAAGGTGGCCTTGTAGGAGTCGAGCCAGGGGCGGGGCGTCTCGCCGTCGAACCAGTTCTCGACCCACCCGATCATCCCCCGGGCGCCCCGGGCGAAGTACGTCCACGACTGCCAGACGTCGTTCGCGACCCCGCGCGCGTCGTCGTGGAAATGGGTCGTGACCATCGGCAGGCCCGGCGGGGCGAGCGACCGCATCACCTCGAACGACGAGCCGATGTCGTAAGACTCGATGAACTGGACCTTGCGCGCGAGCTTGGCGTAGTCGTACCCGCCCCAGGCGTTCGGCGCCTGGCCGCCGACGAACCCGCAAGGCGTCTCCGGGTCGAGCGAATTGGCGTATTCCACCATCTCGCCCAGCAAGTTCGCCCAGTAGGAATCCTGATAGGTCAGCCGATCGAGCAGCGGGGAAAGGTCGACCCCGTCAAGCCGGCCGTCGAGCCCGTCGCGGACGTCGTCATAGGTGACGAAGCGGGCGCGGGCCCCGTCGCCGCGGTAGGCGTCCAGCCAGCGCTGGTAGTCGGCGTCGTCGTCGTGGAGCCGCCATGCGACGGGGACGACGAACGATCCCCAGGAGATCTCATCGTCGAGCGCGTAGGCGACCCGCGTCGGGCTCCGCCCCACCTTGGCGACGTTCTCGCGGATCCGGGCGCGAAGCCGTTCGCGCATGGCGGCGTCGATGGGCCGGGGGCCGTCGCGCCCCTGCCGGATCGCCCTGGGATCGCGCTGGAGGGGTTGGAGCGCAGCGCGGTCGAGGGGTTGGAGGTACAGGTCCCCCTTGCCGGCGGTGTGGTCGTTGTAGAATCGGAGCCCCCAGCGCTCCAGCCAGTCGACCGGGCCTTGGCCGTGGTCGGAGAAGCCGCCCCGGATGCCGTAATTGCGGCAGAACCGCCCGCCGGCTTCGCCGGTCCCGATCGTCCATTGGTAGCGCCAGGGCATGTAAATCCACGAATCCCAACGCCCTTCCAGGAGACCGGGATCCTGGCGGACGGCGCGGAACTCGGGCGCGGACTCGACGTGGCGACGGTAGCGGTCGGGGGCCGGGTCGTCGCCGCCGCGCGCGCCGGCCGTCCACGCCGGCGGTGCGCACGCGCAAGCCAGCAGGAACAGCCGAAGCGTCCGCGTCATCGTCTCGCGCCCCAGGCGATCACCACTCGAACTCGGTCTTCTTCGGGGCGGCTTCGAACAGGCCGTGGACGGTGTGCATGATGTTGTAGGCCGACAGCTCGCAGAGCAAGCGCGTGACGTCCTCGTGCAGGTCGTCGGGGAGCGCGGGCTCGATCTTCTTCATCAGGGCGACGACGCGGTCTTCCTGCGCGGCCAGCTCGTGCTTCTCGATCTTGCCGTCGGCCATGGCGTCCATGAAGCCGCCGAGCTTCTCGGCGTACTCGTGGACCATGGGGGTCTCGGCATCGTCGTCCAGCCAGGGGGTCCGGTGCTTCTTCTTCGACATCGCTCGTCTCCGGGTGCCGTTGCGTTGCGTCGGATGTTCACTCTTCGATGACGCGCCGGATGGCGGCCATGCGCTCCTGGAGCCTGGCGCGTGCGTCCGGCTGCTCCACGCGCTCCCTCCACTCGGGGGGGAGGAACGACTTCGAGGTGCATTCCAGGACCGCCGCCAGCTCCTGCTTCTCCTTCTCCAGCCCCTGCGCCGAGGGGATGAAGTCGCCCAGCGCGGTCGTCAGGTCCTCGGCCGTCGCCTGGTCGCGGCCCTTCGTCAGCGCGAGCCGCTTGGCCGAGAGGACGACGCTCTCGATGTCGGCCCCGCTGAGCCCGCGGTCCGACAGCCCCTCGGGCAGGACGGCGGGGTCGAGGCGGAACTTGTTCTTCCGCGCCATCGCGAGGAACATCTCGCGGACTTCCGCGTCGTTGGGCGGGTTGAACAGCGGGAGGTGGACCTCGGCGCGGCCCTGGCGCTTCAGGTCGATCGGCAGCAGGTCCGGGCGGCTGGTCAGCAGCATCCAGATGAGCTTGCCGCGATAGCGCGTGTCCCCCATCTGCGAGGCGATCATGGAGAAGACGCGGCTGGACGTGCCCGAGTCGCCCGATCCCTCGCGCGTGCCGAGCGCGGCGTCGGCCTCGTCGATCACGACGACCACGGGACCCATCGCGCGCAGGACGCTCAGCAGCCGCTCCAGGTTCCCCTCGGTCTCGCCGACGTACTTCGACCGGAAGTTCCGCAGCTTGACGCAGGGGACGCCGACCGAGCCGGCGAAGCATTCCGCCAGGTAGGTCTTGCCGGTGCCGACCGGGCCGCAGATCAGGTATCCCATCGGCGCGGCGTCGAGCCGGCCCTTCGCCAGCAGCTTGGCGTCGTCGATCAGCCGGGTCTTGACCCCGGTGTTGCCGACGAAGTCGTCCATCGTGTGCGGCGGCTCGACGAACTCCACCAGCCCGCGCGCCTGGGCCTCGATCAGGCCCTTCTTGCGCTTCTTGAGCGCGTCGGCGTCGAGCTTGTCCCCGGACTTCTCGGCGAGGACCAGCATCCGCTCCAGGCTCGTCAGGCTCAGCCCGCTGGTCAGGTCGGCGAGCTGCCCGGCGGTGAAGTCGGTGAGGTTGCCGACGCGATGGTCGCGGGCGTCGAACCATTCGAAGAACGCCCGGCGCTCGGCGACGTCGGGCATCGGCGCGGCCAGCGCGGAGACGTGCGGGCTGCCGACGAGTCGCTCGTTGACCTCGGCGAGCTGGTCGGCCAGCAGGCAGAACGCCATGTTGTTCCGCTTGATGTACGGGTCTTGCGCCCACGAGAGGAGCCGGACCAGCCGCGAGCCCAGCGCCCCGGAGAGCTGCGCCAGCTCGCTCGAAGGGACGAGGAATTGCGCGTGGTCGAAGATGACGGCGAGGCTCAGGCGCTTCGCCGGGTCGGTCTCCATCAGGTTCGACTGGATCAGGCGCTCCAGCAGGTCGAGGACCGCGTCGGGGTCGCGCGGCCAGGCGCGGGGCTCGCCGATCTTGTCGGACAGCTTGGCGATCATCTTCCGCAGGCGGTCGCCGTCGGCCCCCGCGAAGGCGCGGAGGCCGTGACTGGGGTCGAAGCGGAGGACGACGTCCCACGAGCCGAAAAGCTGGGTCGCCAGGTAGTCCGCCACCCCGCCGTAGGCGACGCCCCCGCCGGCGGCCGGCATGCGGACGACGTCGTGGACGTTGCCGTGGAGGATGAACAGGCAGCTCGCGCCGGCGAAGAACTGCTCGGCCAGCTCGCGGGCCCACGGCGGGCCGGCGTCGGCCTCGGGGGCGGGCTTCTCGACGACCGCCGTCGCGGGAGGGGGCGCGGCGGCGGGCGCGGGGGATGCCTTCGGGTCGGTGCTCACGGGTCGTCGCCTCTGGGTGCCGGCTTCGATCAGGGGAGTTCCGGCAGCGGGTCGAGCTGGCGCGTCTTCGCCGGGCCGAGCTGCTTGTCGGCCGGGCCGGCGCCGACGGTCGCGGGCGTGGCCAGGCCGTGCTCCTTCTCGAAGTCCTTCAGCGCGTCCTCGGCCAGGTTCTGCTCGATGGCCATCTCGCGCTTGATGTCCTCCACCCCCTCGCCGGAGAGGTCGGCGGCGACGCGGACCCGGCCGCGGTTGCGGTCGATCTGGTCCTGGATGATGCTTTCGGCCTGGCCGAAGTCGGTGGTCACGTTGAAGTTGAACTGGGTGGCGATCTGCGACAGCTCGGCCTCGGCGCGGCTCATCTTCAGGTCGGCGTCGTACTTGGAGATCTTGTGCTTCACGTCCTCCAGCTTG
Organism: Paludisphaera sp.; assembly: GCF_037189885.1. Classification (NCBI taxonomy): domain Bacteria; kingdom Pseudomonadati; phylum Planctomycetota; class Planctomycetia; order Isosphaerales; family Isosphaeraceae; genus Paludisphaera; species Paludisphaera sp. The sequence goes on along the minus strand of NZ_JBBCIR010000013.1, from coordinate 201,862 downwards.
TGGACGGCGTTCTTGATCTTCAGCAGGTTGTTCTGATACGCCCGCTCGTGGATGTCGAGCTGCTTCTCGTTCTCGGCCAGGTCTTCCTTGGCGCGGCGGAGGTCCAGGGCGAACTTGGCGGCGCCCTCGCGGTCCCCGGCGTTGAGGAACGCCTTGACCTTCGCCTCCAGCGTGGCGACCACCTTCGACTGGTTCTCGACCTGTCGGAGCACCCGCTCCACCAGCGCGCGGTACTGCGCCAGGCCCTCGCGGCCCTCCTTCAGCTGGGCGACGGAGCGGTCGTACTCGAGCTGCATCTCGGCGATCGGGTCGTAGCCCCGGACCGCGTTGGCGAGCTTGTTGAATTGCGCCGCGATGGCGTTCCAGATTTTGCCGAGGATCATGGCGTCACCCGTTCCGGGACAGGAGGTCTCAACTCAACCCGTTGCACATGCCGAGGCGGCGGCGGCGGCGCGTCCGACCGGCCTCCGTCGCCCGGCCCGTCGATTCACCAGGAGCCCTCGGCCGCGTTGCTCTCCCACGAGCCGGAGGCGGCCGGCGGGGCCGGCGGGACCGGCTCGGCCCGCGCGGGGGCCGGCGCGTGCCCGGGTCCAGGCTCGGCGAGCGCCGCGGAGCCCCCCGGCATCGCCCCCCCGGCCCCTACTGCAGCTCCCATGCCGAAGTTCTGGGCGGCGACGGCCCGCCGCCGCTGCTCCGCCTCGGCGTGGATCCGCCGCGAATGGGCCTGCTGCACGGCCCACTCATGGGCCTGGCGCACGTGCTGGAGGGCCGACGCGGCGGCCTGGGCGGCCCGCTCATAATCCTGCGATCGATAGAGCGCCTGGGCCTGGTCCAGCAGGGCCTCGGCGGGCGAGACGTCCATGCCGACGCCCATGGAGAGGAAGGCTCGGCCCTCGCGGATCGTCCGGGCGGCCTCAGCGATCTCCGACTCGGCGTCGCGAGCCAGGCGGACGTCCTCCCGGGCCAGCCGCTCCGACTGCTCCAGGTCGCGACGCGCGTCGCGGACCCGCTCCAGCAACAATGGCCACTCCGCGCCGGCCCGTGCCCCCTCGCCGCCCACGAGTTCCAGCGCCCGCGCCGCCTGCTGGAAGCGCCGATTGGCCGCGGCGCGGTCTTCCGATTGCCCGGCGAGGAGCCCTTCCACGCGCGCCGCGTACCTCCGCGCTTCGTCGTACTCCGAGGTGAGGACGCGATGGACGTCCACGTCCGACTGCGCCTGCGCCCGCGCGATGCCGTATTCCTCCCTCGCCTTCGTGAGCGCCTTCAGGGCCGAGGGCCAGTCCGGCCGCGACCCCGAGGCGGCCCTGGCGGCCTCCTCCCGCGCCCCGGCCGCCGCCTGGAAGCTGGCCCGCGCCTGGCCCCCCACGGCGGCGTCGTTGCGCCGGAAGAAGTCGCGGACCTCGCGATCGAGCCCCGTCAGCTCGTCGACGAGCCGCCTCGCCTGGTCGCGGACCCCCTTCAACGCCGTCAGACGCTCGCCGACCCCGTTCATCAACTGGAAGGCCGCCCGCTGCTCCTGGTTCAAGCGGCCAAGGAGACGGGAGGCCAGCAGGAATTTCTGGGACCGCGCGTCGGCCTCCCGCTCGACCTCGTCGGCCTTGCGGTCGAACGTCTCCAGCAGCGCCCTCGCCTGTGTCATGTGCCCCGCCACGTCCCGCCACGATTCCGGCGCGAAGTCGCGCCGCATTTCGTCCTCGAAGGCCGCGTATTGCTTGACCGCCTCGACGAGCCGGCGCGACTCGCGGCGAGACTCGGGGAGCCCCTTCGCCACGACGTCGCGAGCCCGGACGACCGAGTCGAGCACGCCGCGACCCTGATCGAGCGCCGCGCGGGCCGAGGCCAGGCTCGTCGCCCCCGCGACCGGGTCGCCCTCCTCGAGCGCCGACTGGAGATCGGCCAGGGCCTGGTCGGCCCTCGCGGCGGGGTCGTCGGGGTTGCCGCCGTCCTCGTCCAGCCGCAGGCCGTCGCCCCGGCGTTCGGTAACGTCGCGGCGGAGCTTCGCCAGCCCCGCCTCGACCTCGGCCCCTTCCTCGCGCCGAGCCAGCACGCCCCCCGCGCGGGTGGCGAGGGTTTCCGAGTCGGACGCGGCCTGGTCGAGCATGGCCCTGGCGCCGAGGGGGTCGGAGACGAGGATGGCGTCGGCCTGGCGGGCCTGCTCGGCGATCCGGTCGGCTTCCGGCCGGTAGGGGGCGACCGGCAGGCCGGCGGCGCCCACGGCCTCGATGCGTCGCGCCGTCCGGGCGAGGGACTCCTCGACGGTCGCCGCGGCGGCCCGCGCGTCCTCGTGGGCGGCGTTGAGGCGGTCCATCATCTCGGAGGCCGCGACGGCCCCCGCCTCGACCTCCTCGAAGACCTTGGCGTCGGAGACCAGCTCGCCCCCCGCCTTGACCCCCTTCGCCCCCTTCTCGCCATGGCGCTCGGCGCGGTCGACGACGTCCATCACCTCCAGCCAGCGATCCCACAGCTTCCGCAGCTCGTCCTGAGTCCGCTCGAAGAGGGCCAGCGTGTCGCCGGTCATGGGCTCGACGAAGTCGCCGTCCTCGATCGGCAGCGCCTTGAGCCGGGCCTTCAGCGCGTCCAGCCGGTCCATCATGGCGACGGCCTTCGTCTTGTACTCCTTGAGCCTCGCCCGGAACGCCCCCTGGGCGCGCCTCCTCCCCAGCCAGACCAGGAGCGCCACCATCCCCGCGAGCACGCCCGCCACGGCCACGATCGACCAGGCGACGCTCGTCCCCGTCGTCCCGCTCGCCGGCGTGGCGGGCATCGGCGCGGCGGTGGTGGCGACCTCGCGCGCGGGCTCCGCGCCCGTCGTCTCGAATGACGCGGCGCGGGCCTCGACCCCTTCCAGCAGCGCCACGAGCGCCCCGGGGTAGTCCCCATCCCTCGCGAGCGGGACGAATCGCGGCCGGATGACCTCGCGTTCGACGTAGCCGGACGACAGCCCCGCCCCATCCACCAGGGCGCGCGAAGGCAGCACGGCGACCTGCCGGTCGTCCAGCGCCGCGACCACGATGACCGACGAATCGGCGTCGAACCCCGCTCCCTCCCGCCATGATTCCCGGAGCCGTTCGGCGTAGTCCCGCGCCGCGTGGGGCTCGCCCCCCGCCGTCTTCACGACCGCGACGTAGTACGACCGCGGCGAGTCGGCTTCCAACTCGCGGATGGCTCGCTCGACGGCCTGATACCGGTCGGGCACGTCCACGACGTACAGCCGCGCCCCGGTGAACTCGGGCATGGGCGAAGGGGGAGCCGCCCCGATCAGGGCGATGGAGAGGGCGAGCACCGCCCGGGGAATCGTGGCGATCATCGATCCGACGCTCTCGTTCCGCGAAGACGGCCGGGCGCGCCGAGGCTGGAAGGCCGCGGAGAGTCGCGCGCGGTCGGAACCCCCACCGTGCAGGGTATATGCCGAGACGTCGCGATTCAACGCCCCAGGGCGTCGTCCCGCCCTCCGAGAATATTTTCGAGTTTCCTGAAATCCCGCCGACGTCCCCGCGGATCATGGGCGTGCTCGATGACTGTGCTCCTTGACAATTCGGAAGCAGCCAGATTGAGGGATCACGACCCCCGAGGGGAATCGCCACGATCGGAGGAGGGCACGTCCTAACTCCGTCCCCTCTCCCGCCGGGCGGACGACCCGGCACATTTGGGATGGCATCCGGGCCCGCCGCTCGCCATCGCCGAGCGTCCCTTCTCCCCGCGTGGGCGAAGGTGGCCGAAGGCCGGATGAGGGGGACGTCGCGAAAGTGGCCGGCCGCGCCCCCCTCATCCGCCCCTCCGGGGCACCTTCTCCCACGAGGGGAGAAGGCAGGGGAGTCGCGGCGGCCCCCCGTTTCGCGACCATGCCGGAATCAATGTCGGGTCGTCCGCCCGACGGGCGAGAACACGCGCATCGGGCGAGACACCACATCGATAACGACGAACGAAGCCAACTTGTTTCAGACATAAACCCATTGCCTGGATGGCCTTGTCGACAAAACGCGAAACAAGTCGGCGCGCGAACGAAGCCAACTCGCGGGACCATCGCCCGGGCGGCTCCCCCCCCCCAGCGACCGGCGTGGCGAGCGCTCGATTCGACGGGGATCGCCGACGCGCCGGGGCCTCGCGCGTCGCCTCGGATCAACATCGCGGGGAGCGGCGTGGCTTCCGCGACCCGGGATTAGGGGACCGGGGGAGCAAGTCCTAAGCTCTTCGTCATCACCCGGGGAACTCGCCGGGAGTCATGGCTTCCCACCTTGAAAACCGGAGTCGGTCAACTTGATTTGTTCGATGATGCGAAAGGCCTCCCTCTTCATCCTGCCGTTTTCACTCGCCGCCCCCGCCGTCCGGGCCGATCTCCTCCGGGATTGGAACGTCGTCGTGACGGGCAACGCCTACGTAAGGCACGAGACCGAGGGGCCCGTGCGGGTCGGCGGCGACCTCAACGTCGTGGGGGGCCAGTATGGGATCAAGCCCCGCGCGGGGACGATGGCCGGCAGCGGCGTCGGCCTGATGGTCGGCGGGAACGTCGTCGGGGCGCAGCACGGGGGCGTCAAGCTGGACCAGGGGGCGAACGCCGTGATCGGCGGCGCGTCCACCCCGACGAACGTGTTCGCGAACGGCCCGGCGACCGTCGACGACGCCAGCGTCCGGGGGATCGGGGCGAGCGACGCCGCCCTGCTCCGGACCTACTCCGACGGCTTCAAGGCCCTCGCCCCGACCAACAGCTTCCAGCTCAATGACGTCAACAACAAGGGGCTGTTCGTGGTCGCGGCGAACTCCGTCGGCAACGCGGTGTTCAACGTGCAGGCGGCCGACGTCTTCGGCGACTCCCGCCTGGGCTCGCTGGTGCTGGACCTCAACGGCCGGCAGTTCGCCGACGGCGAGTCGGTCATCATCAACGTGGCGGGCGAGGTGATCTCCTTCCTGGGCGGGCGGAACTTCGACGGGGACTTCAACACTCCCGATCCCGACAGCCCCAACGTCCCCGCCCTTCTCATCCCCGGCAACCCTCATGTGATCTGGAACTTTTATGAAGCGACCGTGATCGACATGCTCCGCGGCAACTTCAAGGGGGCGATGCTGGCCCCCAACGCGATCCTCAAGAACACCAACACCATCGACGGCGGGGTGTTCGTCCGTCAGCTCGGGACTTCCGCGAATCCCTTCGACGGCCAGGACGCGGAGATCCATCCGCCCCTTTACCGCGGCTACGTCCCGACGACCGCCGCGCCGGAACCCTCGTCGATGGCGATGGCCGCGATCGCGCTCGCGGCCGGCGGCCTGTACGCCCGCCGGCGTCGCCGCGACGCCTGACCCCCGACGCCGGGGGACCTCCCCCGCGCCAGCAAAACGGCGCGGGGGCCGGCAGGCCATTGCTCGGGCGCAAGGTCGTTGTAGACTGAAAATACTGGACGAGGCGACGGCGGCCTTCCGAAGCACCACATCGGGCCGCGCGCCGCTTCTCCGAACCGTCGCGCGCGGCGCGACGAATGCTTGCGAAAACAGGGCGTGGTCCGGGCGCTCGCGTCCGGGCCATATCGCGCACGCCGACGGCCCCGTCGCGCCCCGGCGTCGTCGCCGCCCCTCTCGACGACGGGAGACGCCCCATGTCGTTCCGCGGATTATTCATCGCGGTCCTGCTGAGCACGGCCATGATCGTGTCGGCCTTCGTGCTCCAGGCGAAGCGGCCGAGGGTGGAGGTCGATCGGCCGTCGGCCGACCTGGTGAAGGCCACCGGCAAGTGCGCCGACTGCCACCGCAAGGAGACCTCGGCGGTCGTCCATGAGTTCGAGATGAGCCGCCACGCCAAGGCGGGCGTCGTCTGCCTGGACTGCCACCAGCCCACCAAGGGCCAGGAGCCCTACGACCACAAGGGCTTCACGATCACCCGGAAGCTAACCTCCAACAACTGTCGCGCCTGCCACGAGCAGCAGGTGGACGAGTACATGAAGAGCCGGCACGCCGCGCCCGCGTGGGCCGCGGTCACGGGAGCCGAGGACTTCACGCCGGAGCAGATCGCCTTCGCCGAGGCCATCCATCCGGGGGCGGTCGACCGCCCGGCCCACCCGCTGGTGGCCGTGCAGGGGGCGGCCTCGATCAACAAGGGTTGCCGGCAGTGCCACGACATCGGCAAGCCGAATCCGGACGGGTCCATCGGCTCCTGCACCGCGTGCCACGCCCGCCACGTCTCGTCGGTCGAGCTGGCCCGGATGCCGGAGACCTGCGGCCAGTGCCACATGGGTCCCGACCACTCGCAGCTCGAGATCTACCACGAGTCGAAGCACGGCGTCCTGTTCAATGTCCAGCGACACATCATGAACCTGAACGCCCGGCCCGAGAAGTTGACCACCGAGGACATGCCCGTCCCCACCTGCGCTACCTGCCACATGAGCGGCCTGGAGGGGGAGAAGTTCACCCACGACGTGACCGAGCGGCTTTCGTACTTCCTCTTCGACCCCATCTCCCAGCGACGGCCCAACTACGAGGCGGGTCGGCGCAACATGAAGGCCATCTGCCTGAAGTGCCACACGAACCCCAAGATCCAGGAGTTCTACGGCGGGGCCGAGGCCGTCGTCCGGTCGACGAACAAGCTGGTGAAGGAGGCCGACGAGATTCTCGCCGGGTTGCGGAAGGAGAACCTCCTCACCCCCGAACCGTTCGACGAGCCGATCGAGTACCTCCACTTCGACCTTTGGCACTACGGCGGGCGGACCGCCAAGCACGGCGCCTACATGGGCGGGGCCGATTTCGTCCAGTGGCACGGCTACTACGAGATCGTCAGCAAGCTGACCGAGCTGAAGAAGTCGGCCGAGGAGATCCGCGAGAAGGCGGGCAAGACCCCCGAGGAATCCGCTCGCGCCGCGGAGGCCGCCCAGGCCGCCGCCGAGGCCGCCGTCGAGGCCGCGGAGGCCGCCGCCAAGGCCGCCGGGGAAGCCGCCGGGAGGGCCGCCGAGGCCGCGCGGGGGGCGGACCTCCCCGCGGACGTCTTCACCCCGGGCGCGAACGACCAGCCGGGAGGCGCGGCCGATGCTTCGAACACTCCGAAGTAAGCCCTGGCTCGCCCGTCCCCTGTTCTGGACGGAAGTCTTCGCGATCATCAACGTCGGGTTCATCGGGTTCGACGTCGCGATCGCCCACCAGATGAACGCCTTCGAGCATTCGTCGGAGTACATCCCGGTCTTCTACTCGATGGCGGCGGCCCCGCTGCTCATCGTCGCGATGATGCTCGGCGGGCCGGAGCCGGCGACGAGGCGGGCGCGTCCGGAGGGCTACGCCCCCTGGCGCGTCTCGCTGTCTCGCCAGATCGGGCTGCTGGTCGGGTTCGGGTCGCTCGTCGTGGGGATCGCCGGGCTGATCCTCCACCTCCGCGCCGACTTCTTCCAGAACATGACGCTGAAGAACCTGGTCTACACCGCCCCGTTCGCCGCTCCGCTAGCCTACGCCGGCATCGGCTTCCTCATCATGCTGAGCCGCATGGCGGACGGCCGGACGCGCGAATGGGCGTCGTGGGTCGTCGTGCTGGCGGCCGGCGGCTGGGCGGGGAACTTCGTCCTGAGCCTGGGCGACCACGCGCAGAACGGGTTCTTCCACCCCAGCGAGTGGACCAGCGTCATCGGCGCGGCGATCGCCTTCGGGTTCATGACCGCCGTGCTGGTCGTCCCGGACAACCGCCCGCTGCGGCTGCTCGCCGCGGGCGTCATGATGCTCCAGATGGCGGTCGGGCTGGCCGGATTCGGCCTGCACGTTTACGCCAACCTGGCCCGCCCCTCGGCGACCCTGTGGGCCTCGTTCCTCTACGGGGCCCCGGCGTTCGCCCCCCTGCTGTTCAACGACCTGGCGCTGCTGGGGCTGCTGGGCATCTGGGCGCTGGCGGTGAACCGGAACGGGGAACCGGCCCGGGCCGAGGTCGAGCTTCAGCCCGTCGCCTGAGCCGGAGTCGCCGATGGACCTGGAAAGCTACTTGAAGGAGCCCGTGTCGGTGGACCGCCCCCGTTCCAGCGGGTGGCTGTCCGCCGGCCGGCTGGAAATTCCTAGCGGCGTGATCGTCGTCGCGGACCCGACGTTCCTGTTCCACGCCGAGCCGATCGAGGTCGGCGCGGGGACGTTCGAGGTCGAGGTGAAGCTCTCCGACTTCGCCGGCCGCCGGGTGGTCTCCCGACTCCGCGCCACCCGCGCCCCCGGCGGGGCGGTCGGCGACCACGTCCAGCGCTTCATCGTGGATTCCGGCCGCGTCGGCCTGGCCGACGTCGACCGCTTCCACGCCGAGACCGAGCCCCTGGACGACGCCGGCTATCAGGCGTACATCGCCGGGACCAAGGGGGACGAACTCGTCGGGACGCTCCATCCCGACGGCCCTTCCCCGCTCCTTTACGCCCAGACCGGCTTCGGGAGCGGTGCCTACCTGGTCCGCGAGATCGTCCGCGACGGCGAGCGCGTCGGCCTCCAGGTCGTGTTCGCCGACCTGGACGTGGATGAGGCGGACGACGGTTGAATCGGCCGACCGGACGCGGGGAAACCCGCGGCGTGGTTGCGAGAATCCGGCGGCGGGGGATAATGGAAGGTGGATAAGCCCCGGAACGCCGCCGATGGTGAGCACCTTGAGCCTGAGCATCCGCCGGATCGATTGCGCCCGTGACGACGCCCGCGAGGCCATCGCCTCGCTGCGCCGGGAGTTGAGCCCCAAGGGGAACGTCGTCAGCCCCGAGGGGAAGGCCCGCACCGCGGCCGTCTTCGGCGAGCCCCTCTCGCCCCCCCAGGTCGTCGAGCGGATCTGCGAGCACGTCGCCGGGCGCGGGCTCGAAGCCGTCCTCGACTACACGCGGAAGCTCGACGGGGTGGACCTGAAGCCCGAGGAGGTCCGCGTCTCCCGGGCGGAACTCGACGACGCCCACCGCCAGGCCGACCCCGGATACCTCGCGACCATCGCCAGGATCCGCGAGAACGTCCTGACCTACCAGCGGGCCATCCTGACGAAGGACGTCCACGTCGAGCCCAGGCCGGGCGTGCGTCTGGGACTGCGATACACCCCGCTGCGTCGCGTGGGGGTCTGCGTGCCCGGCGGCGCGGCGGCCTATCCGTCGACGCTCCTGATGACCGTCGTCCCGGCGCGGGCGGCGGGCGTCCAGGAGATCGCGGTCGTCGTCCCGCCCACGAAGTTCGGCGGCTACAACCCGCAGCTGCTGGCCGCCTGCCGCGAGCTGGGCGTGGACGAGGTCTACCGCGTCGGCGGGGCGCAGGCCGTCGCGGCGCTGGCCTACGGGGTCGAGGGGATCCCGGCGGTCGACAAGATCGTCGGCCCCGGCAACCTGTTCGTCGCGCTGGCGAAGAAGTACGTCTACGGCGAGGTCGACATCGACAGCATCGCCGGCCCCAGCGAGGTCGTCCTGATCGCCGACGCCTCCGCGGAACCCGAGTACATCGCCGCCGACCTCATCAGCCAGGCCGAGCACTCCCCCGGCGCGAGCATCCTGCTGACCTGGGCCCCGGGCATGGTGGGGCGGGTGGCGGACGCCCTGGAGAGGCAGCTCGCCGAGTTGAGCCGCGGCGACCTGGCCCGCGACAGCCTGGAGAAGTTCGGCGCGCTGATCGAGTGCGTCGACGAGGACCAGGCCGTCGCGCTCTCGAACATGTTCGCGCCCGAGCACCTGCACATCTCGACGGCCGACCCCGAGCGGCTGCTGCCCAGGCTGACCGACGCCGGCGCGGTGTTCCTGGGGCACCTCACGCCGGTCGCCCTGGGGGACTACGCGGCCGGGCCGTCGCACGTCCTGCCCACCAGCGGCACGGCGCGATGGGCCTCGGGCCTGTCGGCCAACGACTTCCTGCGGCGGACGAGCCTCATCGGCGTCGACGCCCGCGGCCTGTCGGCGCTCGCGCCCGACGTCCGCCTCCTCGCCGACGTCGAGGGCCTCACGGCCCACCGCCACAGCGTCGACGTCCGCGCGGCGAGGATCGAGCGGCCCTGACCCCCACCCGACGGAGCCGACCCGTGAGCGACCCGAAACCCCGGTTCACGATCCGCCCGGCCGCGCCCGACGACGTCGAGACGCTCGTGAACCTGATCCGCGAGCTGGCCATCTACGAGAAGCTGGAGCAGCTCGCCAAGGCGACCGCCGGCGACCTCCACAAGCACATGTTCGGCGCCCGCGCCTTCGCCGAGGCCCTGATCGCCGAGGTCGGCGGGGTCCCCGTCGGCATGGCGCTGTTCTTCCACACGTTCTCCACCTTCCGCGGCCAGCCCGGGCTCTACCTGGAAGACGTCTTCGTGCAGCCCGAGCACCGCAACCTCGGCATCGGCAAGGCGCTGCTGGGCTCGCTCGCGAGGATCGCCCGCGAGCGCGGCTGCGGGCGGCTGGAGTGGGCGGTCCTCGACTGGAACGAGCCGGCCATCGCGTTCTACAAGTCGGTGGGGGGCGTCCCGCTCGAGGAGTGGACGACCTACCGCATCGCCGACGAGGCGCTCGATCGGCTGACCCAATTCGCCCCGAAGCCCGAATGAACGCCAGCAAGGAGCCCCGGAAGGTGGACAGTCCCTCGGTCCCTCGCCCTCGCGTCCTCCCCCACATCGCCGCGATGGAGGGCTACGTCCCCGGCGAGCAGCCCCAGGGGGGCTCGTTCATCAAGCTCAACACGAACGAGAATCCCTACCCGCCCTCCCCCCGGGTGAAGCGGGCGCTGGTCGACGCCGTGGGCGACCGCCTGCGTCTCTACCCCGACCCGAGCGGCCGGGCCTTTCGCGAGACGGCCGCCGCGCTGCACGGGGTCGAGCCCGACATGATCCTCGCCGGGAACGGCTCGGACGACCTCCTGACGATCCTGACCCGCGCGTTCGTCGGCCCCGGCGACCTGGCCGCCTATCCGACCCCCAGCTACCTCCTCTACTCGACCCTCGTCAAGCTCCAGGACGGCCGCGAGCACGTCGTCCCGTTCGACGACGCCTGGAAGCTGGACGTCGACGGCTTCCTCGCCCCCGGCGTGAAGCTGGCCTACCTCGCGAACCCCAACAGCCCCTCCGGCACGGCCCTGTCGCCGCCCGAGGTCGCCCGCCTGGCGGAGCGACTGGAATGCCCGCTGGTCGTCGACGAGGCCTATGGCGACTTCGCCCGCGAGAACTGCGTCTCGCTGGTGAAGACGCATCCGAACGTGATCGTCACCCGGTCGTTCAGCAAGGGCTACAGCCTGGCCGGGATCCGCCTGGGCTACCTGATCGCCGACCCGGCGATGGTGTACGAGCTGGGCAAGGTGAAGGACTCGTACAACTGCGACGCCCTCAGCCTGGCGGCCGGCAAGGCGGCGCTCGAGGACCAGGATTACCTGGCGGAGACTCGCGCGAAGATCCTCGCCACCCGCGATCGGCTGACCGTCGCGCTGCGGGGATCGGGCCGGGCCGTCACGGACAGCCAGGCCAACTTCGTCTGGGCCACGGGCGGCCCGTCGCCCGAGGAGACCTTCCAGGAACTCAAGCGCCGGAACGTCTTCGTCCGCCTGATGCGCTACCCCGGCTACCCGGCGGGCCTCCGCGTCAGCGTGGGGACCGACGCGGAGATCGACCGCTTCCTTGAGATCCTGCGGGAGATCGGCTGACACACGCCCGGTCGGAGCGATCCCAAGTCGTCCGGGAATACGCCCACCTTCTCCCCTCGTGGGAGAAGGTGGCCGAAGGCCGGATGAGGGGGTCGTCGCGAAGGCATCTGGCCACGCCCCCCTCATCCGCCCCTCCGGGGCACCTTCTCCCACGAGGGGAGAAGGGAGGATATCGCTCTCCCGCTTCCGATGAACGACGTCAGGCGACGATCTCGTGGACGACGCGGCCGTGGACGTCGGTCAGGCGGAAGTCGCGGCCGGCGTAGTGGAAGGTGAACTTCTCGTGGTCGAAGCCCAGTAGGTGGAGCATCGTGGCGTGGAGGTCGTGGACGTGGACCTTGTCCTCCACGGCCTGGAAGCCGAGTTCGTCGGTGGCGCCGTGGACGTGGCCCTTCTTCACGCCGCCGCCGGCCATCCAGGCGGTGAAGCCGTAATGGTTGTGGTCGCGGCCGTTCATCTTGCCGGCGTTCGCGCCGGGGGTCGGCAGTTCCACGGTCGGCGTGCGGCCGAATTCTCCGGTGCAGAGGACCAGCGTCTCGTCCAGCATCCCGCGCTGCTTGAGGTCGAACAGGAACGCGGCGATCCCCTGGTCGCACTGCCGGGCCAGGGTCCGGTGGCCGGTTTCCAGGTCGTCGTGGTGGTCCCACGGCTGGCCCTCGCCGTGCCAGAGCTGGACGAACCGCACCCCGCGCTCCAGGAGGCGGCGGGTCGCCAGTAGCTGGCGGGCGTGGACGCCGGGGCCGTAGAGGTCCAGGACGTGCTGGGGCTCGCGCTGGACGTCGAATGCCTCGGCCGCCTCCGACTGCATCCGGTACGCCAGCTCGAACGACTGGATCCGCGACTCCAGGTCGGCCTCGTGCTTCCGACGCTCCAGGTGCTCGCGGTTCAGCTCGGCCAGCAGGTCGAGCTGCGCCCGCTGGGTCCGGGGCCCCGCGCCGTGGTTGCGGATGTGGGCGATGAGCTTCTCGACGTCGGTGTTGTTGGTGTCCAGGTAGGTCCCCTGGAATACGCCGGGGAGGAACGCCGACTGCCAGTTCTGGGACTCGGCGATCGGGTATCCGCCGGGGCACATCACCAGGAAGCCGGGGAGGTTCTGGTTCTCCGTCCCCAGCCCGTAGAGGACCCACGAGCCCACGCTGGGGCGGGCCTGGCGCGACTCGCCGCAGTTCATGAGCATCAGCGACGGCTCATGATTGGGGACGTCGGCGTGCATCGAGCGGATCACGCACAGCTCGTCGGCCATCTGGGCCGTGCGCTCGAACAGCTCGCTGATCTCCAGGCCGGACTCGCCGTGCTTGCGGAACTTGAACGGCGACCCCAGCGCCGCGCCGGTCTTGCGCTCCGTCGGCAGGTTCGAGGGGACCTCCTTGCCGTGGTACTTCGTCAGGGCCGGCTTGGGGTCGAAGGTGTCGACGTGCGACATCCCGCCGTTCATGAAAAGGTGCACGACCCGCTTGGCCGTCCCCTTCCCCGGTGCCGAACGCGGGAGCAGCGGGTTGGGCGAGGACGTCGCCGGGGCGGCCGCGCGGGCGGAGCCGCCGATGAGGCCGGTCTCCGTCATCAGCGCCCCCAGGGCCAGCGAGCCGAAACCGACGCCGGAGCGGCAGAGCATCTCGCGGCGGGTCGCCACGCGGTCGGTGAGACGATCGGGGGCGTGCGACATGATTGGACTCCTCGCGTCGATCAAGGTCCATCGTTCGGGATCGTTCGCGGCGTCCCCCCGCGGAGGGGGGAAGACGCCGGACGGATCGTCCATGGATATCAATCCACGTACAGGAATTCGTTGGTGAGCATCAGCACCTGGGCCAGCCTCGCCAGCGGCGGCGCCTCGGGCTCCCCCTCGGCGGCCGGGGCGTCGAGGAACGCGACGGCCAGGGACCGCTCGCGGTCGTCGGGCCGACGGCCGAGGACGCGCTCGTACACGGCGACCACCGGGTCGCCCGCCCCCGCCGCGTCGTCGGCCAGGCGGCGCGCCTGGGACTGGACGAAGGGGCTGTTCATCAGGAACAACGCCTGCTGCGGGACGGTGGTGACGAACCGCTTGGGGTTGGTGGAGTCGGGGACGGCGAAGTCGAACGATCGGTAGACGCCGTCCATGTTCTGGCGGTCGATGAAGCCGTAGATCGTCCGCCGCGGCGGGTTGGACGATCCGTCGAACGCCACCGAGGGCCCCCCCTTCGCCAGGTCGAGCGAGCCGGCTACGGCGAGGATGGAGTCGCGCAGGGCCTCGAAGTCGAGCCGCTGGCGGTTGAACCGCCAGAGCCAGCGGTTGCGGGCGTCCTTCTCCAGGCAGTCCTCGCGCAGCTCGCTCGCCTGCTGGTAGACGTTCGACAGCATGATCCGGCGGTGCAGTCCCTTGATCGACCAGCCGTCGGCGATGAACCCGGCGGCCAGGTCGTCCAGCAGGTCGGGGTGCGACGGCGGGTCGGACTTCACCCCGAAGTCGCTGGGGCTGTCGACCAGCCCCTCGCCGAAGTGCCAGCGCCAGACCCGATTGACGATCACCCGGGCCGTCAGCGGCGCGGCCTGGCCGACGATCGCCTCGGCCAGCTCCAGCCGGCCGCTCCCCTTCTCGAACGGCTTGCGGTCGGGCCCGCTCAGGATCTGGAGGAACTGGCGTGGGACGACCTTGCCGGGGCGGCCGGCGTTCCCACGGATGAAGACGCGGGGTTCGGTCGGCTCCGGGGCGTCGTTCATGACCATCGCCCGGCGGATCTTCCCGGCGGCCTTCTTGTCGACGTCCGCGACCGCCTGCTCCAGCTTCCGAAGCTCCTCGCGCTGGGCCCGGTCGATCAGGAACCTGTCGTCGGCTTCCTTCGGGGTCAGGAGGCCCTCGGGGCCGTGGATCGCCACGCGGAGCGATTCCCACGCGGCGTCGGCCAGGGGCTCGCCCCGCCTGTCGCCGGCGGAGTCCAGCCGCTCCTCGACGCCCGCGAGGAGGGTCGCGTAGCAGGCGGCGACGTCGTCCATCCCGGACAGGCTCGCGTCCCGGAGGGTGGTGAGGAGCAGCGGGTGGACCGAGCCGGCGGCGGCCTTCTCGCGCTCGTCGAGCTTCGCGAGGACCTCGCCGGCCTTGCCTGAGAACTCGTCCTTGGGCAAGTCGCGGAAGAGTCGCCAGGGGGCCAGCACCGGGTCGTTCTCGGCGGCGGCCGCGTCGAGGCGGGTTTTCCAGAGCCGGCCGGCGATCCGGACCCGCTGGGGATTCAGGTCGTCGCGCTTCGCCCGCTCATCGACGTTCTGGGCGCGGAGATCGAAGTTCACGTCGTGCGCCGCGCGGAGGTAGAGCGAGCCCCGCGCCTGGAGGTCGGCGACGACCTCGGCCCGACGTGCGGCCTTGTAGTCGTCCCGGTTCTTGCGGGCCTCGGCGAGCTGGGCCTCGATTTCCCGGATCTCGGCCGATTCCTCCCCGCCGTTGTCGAGCCGGGGGAGTTCGGCGGGCTCGATCGAGCTGGCGAAGACGCCATAAAGCGAGTAGTAGTCGTCGGTCGGGATCGGGTCGAACTTGTGGTCGTGGCAGCGGGCGCAGGCGACGGTCATGCCCATCAGCCCCCGGGTCACCAGGTCGATCCGGTCGTCGATGATCTCGTTCCGGTCCTGGAGGAACCGCCGGCCGACGGTCAGGAAGCCCATCGCCGCCAGCTTGCTCGGGTCGCCGTCGTCCGGCAGGTGATCGGCCGCGATCTGCTCGACGACGAAGCGGTCGAACGGCTTGTCATTATTGAAGGCGTCGACCACGTAGTCGCGGTAGGTGAACGCGTAGGGGTACTTGCGTTCCTCCTGGAAGACGTACCCCTTGGTGTCCGCGTAGCGGGCGACGTCCAGCCAGTGTCGCCCCCAGCGCTCGCCGTACATGGGCGAGGCGAGCAGCCGGTCGACGACCTTCGCGAAGGCGTCCGGGGATTCGTCGCGCTCGAACGCCTCGATCTCCGCGGCCGTCGGGGGGACGCCGATCAGGTCGATCGACGCGCGACGGAGCAGCGAGCGGCGGTCGACCGGCGGGGACGGGGTCAGCCCCTCGGCCTCCAACTTCGCCAGGATCCGGGCGTCGATCGAGGTCTTCGCCCACTCGCGGTCGCGCACTTCGGGGACCGGGGCATCGGCGAGGGGCTGGAACGCCCAGTGGTTTTCGACGGCGTCCGCGTCGGAGGCGGAGGGGGCCTCGCCCCACGGGGCGCCCATCTCCACCCAGCGGGTCAGCGCCTCCACCTGGGCGTCCGGCAGACGCTCCGTCGGCGGCATCTTGAGGTCTTCGTCCTCGGCGTGCGAGAGCGCGAGGACCAGGAGCGATTCCGACGGATCGCCGGGGACCACGGCCGGACCGAGCGATCCCCCCTTCAGGAGCGCCTCGCGGCTGTCGACGCGGAGGTCGGCCCGCTGCTTCTCCGGGCCGTGGCACTGCTGGCAAGACTCCACCAGCACCGGCCGCACCGAGGTCTCGAAGAAGGCCACGGCCTCCGGGCTCGGCCTGGCGTCGCCGCCGGGCTCGGCCGCGCCGGCCGTCGCGAGGGAGCAGACGACCAGGCCGAGGAGCAAGCGGGCTGGAGGGGCCCCACCATGGGCGTTGAATCTCGTCATGGGTCGATTCCACTCCTCCGCTGGGGGTCGGGGGGGGCTCGGTCGACCGGGCGTCGACGGCGCGAGGCGGGGCCGCGTGGCGCGGCGCGTTGGGCGTGGCGGACCGCGCGGCGTTAAGCCTTCGCGGCCCTAACGAGGTTCATCATGGACGCGCCGGGGGGGGAAATCAACCCCGGATGTTGGAGCTTGATTTTACAACTCGGCCCCCCCTAGACTGTGGACTGACCGGTCAGTCCCCCCTAGCATTCCTTCATCATGAACACCCCGCCGCCCCCCAGAACGCGGAGTCGCGACTGCGACGCCCGCCGCGAGGAGATCCTCGCGATGGCGACGCAACTCTTCGCGGAGCATGGGTTTTCGGACGCCATGACGCAAGATCTGGCCGACCGCCTGGGCGTCGGCAAGGGGACGATCTACCGCTATTTCCCGAGCAAGCGCGAGCTGTTCCTGGCCGCGGCCGATCGGGTCATGCGGACTTTGACGGCCGAGGTCGACGCGAGTATCGCCGATATCGAGGACGGGATCGAGCGGATCGAGCGGGGGGTGACGGCGTTCCTGACGTTCTTCGCCGAGCGGCCGGAATACGTCGAGCTGCTGATCCAGGAGCGGGCCCACTTCCGCGACCGGACCCGGCCGACGTACATCGAGCATCGCGAGGTCCGGGGCCGGAAATGGAGCCGGCTCTACGGGGAGATGAGGGAGGCCGGGCGGATCCGCGACATGGACCCTGAGCGGATCAGCGACGTGGTCGGGAACCTGATCTACGGCACGATGTTCACCAACTATTTCGCGGGGCCGGGGAAGCCCGTCGCCGAGCAGGCGCGGGACATCCTGGACGTGGTCTTCCGGGGCATCCTCTCGGATCCCGAGCGGGCCCGGCTCGCGGGGGAAGACCCCGCGTCGCGATCGCGGGCGGATACCTGATGGCAGGAAGGGGACGAGGGCTTATGGACCGTCACGCCTTGTTCGGCCTGGCGATGCTGGCGTGCGGCGCCCTTTCGGGCTGCGGCAGCGCGGCGTCGTCGACCTCGCCGGCGGCCAGGCCGCCGGATCTCGTGCTCTACGACCGGCCGGTCTCGCGCGAGGTGCTCGACTTCGAGACGTTCCCCGGCCGGACCGAGGCGGTCATGTCGGTCGAGATCCGCTCGCGGGTCTCGGGGTACCTCGACCACGTCTACTTCCAGGACGGCCAGAAGGTGGAGAAGGGGGAGGTGCTCTTCCAGATCGACGCCCGGGAGTTCCAGGCGAAGGTCGACCAGACCCGGGCGGCCGTGGAGCAGGCCGAGGCCCGCGCCAAGCGGCTGGAGAGCGAGTTGCAGCGCGGCAAGGCGCTGTACGATCGCGGCATCTCCATCAGCCGCGAGGAGCTGGACCGCCACGTCTACGACCACGCCGAGGCGGTCGCGGCCATCGGCACGGCCAAGGCCGAGCACGACCTGGCGATGCTGAACCTCCAGTTCACCCGCGTCTCCTCCCCCATATCCGGGCGGCTGGGCCGCCGGCTGGTCGACCCGGGCAACCTGGTGCAGGCCGACATCACCGCGCTCACCACGGCCGTCAGCCAGGACCCGATGTATGTCTACTTCGACGTCCACGAGGCTGCCATGCTGCGGATCCGCAGGCTGATCCGCGAGGGTGCCGTCGACGCGGCCGACGAGCGGCGCGTGCCGGTCGAGATCGCCCTGTCCGACGAGGCCGACTTCCAGCACAAGGGGGAGGTCGACTTCACCGATAACCGCGTCGACCTGAGCACAGGCACCCTGCGCTTCCGCGCCCGGCTGGACAACCCCTCCGGCCTGTTCCAGCCCGGCCTGTTCGTCCGCGTGAAGCTCCCGATCGGCGACCCCCACCCGGCGACGATGATCCCGGAGGAGGCGCTGACCTCCGACCAGGGGCAGAAGAAGGCGTACGTCCTGAGGCGTGCAACGAAGGACGGCGCCCCGGCGTTCTTCGAGGACAAGCAGGGCAAGCCCCTGCTCGACCGCAAGGGGGAGCCGATCCCCAGGTACACGCACGAGCTGGTCGACCTGGGGCGGATCGGCGTGCTGGTCGACGGCTGGCGCGAGGTCGAGCGCGGGGTGGGCCCCGACGACCTGGTCGTCGTCCGCGGGCTCCAGAAGCTGCGCAAGGACTCGCCGGTGACGGCGCGGCCCTTCGACCCCGAGGCCGACGCCGCCCCCCCGCCGGCCATCCCGACCGAAGGGGCCGCGGCCGGCGAACCGGCCAAGCCGGCGGCCCCCAAGGCCTCCCCCGCCCCCGCCCCCGAGCGTTGACCGGGGGGCCCCGCGTCCCCCTCCAAGCCCCCGCGCCCCCGGCGAGAGCTTCCCTTGTTCACGCGCTTCTTCATCGACCGGCCGGTCTTCGCGTCGGTGATCTCCATCGTGATCACGCTGGCCGGGGCGCTGTCGCTGTACAGCCTGCCGGTGGCGATGTTCCCGCAGATCGCCCCGCCGACGGTCATGGTCATCTGCCAGTACCCCGGGGCCGACGCCCAGGTGGTCGCCGACACCGTCGCCGCGCCCATCGAGGAGAAGGTCAACGGCGTCGACGGCATGATGTACATGTCGTCGCAGTCGACCAACTCCGGCAACTACACCCTCACCGTCACGTTCAAGCCGGGCGTCGACCTGAACCTGGCGCAGGTGCTGGTGCAGAACCGGGTGGCGCTCGCCGAGCCCATGCTGCCGGACGTCATCAAGGCGACCGGGGTCACCACCCGCAAGCGCTCGCCGGACATCCTGCTGTCGATCGCCCTCTACTCCCCGGACGGCCGCTACGACCAGCTCTACATCAGCAACTACGCGCTGATGCAGGTGCGCGAGGAGCTGGCGCGGCTCCCCGGCGTCAGCGACGTCGGCGCGCTGGGGACTCGGCACTACAGCATGCGGGTCTGGCTGGACCCGGACAAGATGGCCGTCCGCGGCCTGAACGCCGGCGACGTGGCCGCGGCCCTGCGCGAGCAGAACATGCAGGTGGCGGCCGGCTCGCTGGGCCAGCCGCCGACCGGCGGCGGCCAGCGGACCCAGGTCACGATCGACGCCCTGGGCCGCCTGGATGACGTCGAGCAGTTCCGCGACATCATAATCAGGACGACCGACGACGGCCGGATAGTCCGGATCCGCGACGTCGCCGAGGTCGAGCTGGGGGCCCGCAACCTCGACATCGACAGCGAGATCGACGGCATGCCCATCGCCAACATCGCCGTCTTCATGCTCCCCGACGCCAACGCCCTGGAGACCGCCGACCTCGTCCACGCCAAGATCGCCGAGCTGAGCGAGGACTTCCCCGACGGCCTCGACTACATGATCCGGTACGACACGACCCCGATCATCCGCGAGTCGATCCAGGAGGTCTTCAAGACGCTGCTGGACTCCGTCGTGCTGGTGGCCCTGGTGGTGCTGCTGTTCCTCCAGAACTGGCGGTCGGCGCTCATCCCCCTCGTGGCCGTGCCGGTGGGGATCGTCGGCACGTTCGCGGTCATGCTGGCGATGGGCTTCAGCCTGAACAACCTGACGCTGTTCGGGCTGGTGCTGGCGATCGGCATCGTGGTGGACGACGCGATCGTCGTGGTGGAGTCGGTCGAGCACCACATCGAGAGCGGGCTGGCGCCGCGGGCGGCCACCATCCAGGCGATGTCCGAGGTCTCGTCGCCGATCCTGGCGGTGGGGCTGGTGCTGACGGCGGTCTTCGTCCCGGCCGCGTTCATCTCGGGGATCACCGGCCAGTTCTTCCGCCAGTTCGCCCTGACCATCGCCTCGGCCACGGTCCTATCCACGATCAACTCGCTCACCCTCAGCCCGGCCCTGGCGGCGATGCTGCTGAAGCCCCGAGAGAAGGGTAAGCACCAGGCCTTGCCGCGGATCGTCCTGGCGGGGATCGGCGCCTGGATCGGCCACGCCCTGGTCGCCCCGTGGGTCGTCCCTCACGTCTCCGGGGCCGGGCCCGACGGCGTCCAACGGGCGGCGCTGCACGACGCGGCGATCGACGCCCTCCAGCGCCTCGGCGCGGGGCCCGACGAGGTGGCCGACGCGCTCACGGCCATCCCGCTGGCCATCCTGATGTGGACGTTCGCCGGGCCGATCAACCGCCGCGTCGGCGGGTTCTTCGAGCGGTTCAACCGGGGCTTCCTGGCGACGGCCGGCGCGTACTCGCGGCTGGTGGGGGGGCTGCTGCGGGTCTCCCTCCTGGTCTTCCTGGTCTACGCCGGTCTGCTGCTGCTGACCTACGACATGTTCACCAAGACCCCGCGGGGATTCGTCCCGTCGCAGGATCTCGGCTACATGATGGTGAACGTCCAGTTGCCGGACTCGGCGTCGCTGGAGCGGACCCGCGACGCGATGCGGAAGATCGCGGCGACGGCGAAGGCCGAGGACGGCGTGTCGACGACCGTCGCGGTCTCGGGCCAGTCGCTCCTGCTCAGCGCGTTCGGCTCGAACTTCGGGACGATGTTCATCAACCTGCACCCGTTCTCCGAGCGCCGAACCGACGACCTGTACTACCAGGCGATCATCGACCGGCTCCGCGGGAAGCTCGCGGCGGCGGTCCCGGAGGCCAACATCGCGATCCTGGGGCCCCCGCCGATCCGCGGCGCCGGCCGCGCCGGCGGCTGGATGATGATGGTTGAGGACCGCGGCGACATGGGCCCCGAGGCGCTGCAGCGCGAGGTCGAGCGCCTGGTGGCCGCGGCCAATCCCGGCCCGACCGGCGGCGGCATCGACGTGAACGGCGCGAGCATCCCGGCGGAGGCGGCGGACTCCCCCGAGACCACGCCCGGGGCGTCGGGGCCGGCGGCGTGGCTGGAGGCCCTGCTCCCCTCGGGCCAGGACGCGGGGCGACCCGCCGTGGAGGGGCTGACCTCGGTCTTCCGCGCCAACGTGCCGCAGATCTTCCTCGACGTCGACCGCGACGCCGTCCTCACCAAGGGGCTGGCCCTGCGCGACGTCTTCCAGTCGTTGCAGGCGTATCTCGGGTCGCTGTACGTCAACGACTTCAACCTGTTCGGGCGGACCTGGCAGGTCGTCGTCCAGGCCATGCCCAGCCACCGCGACCAGGTGGACGACGTCTCCCGCCTCCACGTCCGCAACGACCGCGGCGACATGGTCCCCCTGGGGGCCGTGGCCCGCGTGGAGGAGGTCAACGGGCCGCTGATCCTCACCCGCTACAACATGTACCCGGCCGCCTCCATCAACGGCGCCGCCGCGCCCGGGATCAGCTCCGGGACGGCCATCGCCGCCATGGAGCAGTTCGCCGCCCGCGAGCTGCCGCCGGCCATGAGCTTCGAGTGGACCGAGCTGGCCTTCCTGGAGCGGCAGGCCGGCGCGACGGCCCTGTACGTCTTCGCCTTCTCGATCGTGATGGTCTTCCTCGTCCTCGCCGCCCAGTTCGAGAGCTGGTCGATGCCCCTGGCCGTGATCCTGGCCGTGCCGCTCTGCGTGCTCAGCGCCCTGACGGGGGTCCGCAACAGCGAATGGCTGGGCGTCCACAACGCGGGGAAGGACGTCAACATCTTCACGCAGGTGGGCCTGGTGGTCCTCGTCGGCCTGGCGAGCAAGAACGCGATCCTGATCGTGCAGTTCGCCAAGCTGATCCGCGCGCAACGAGGGCGGCCGATCCGCGAGGCCACGCTGGAAGCGTGCCGGCTGCGGCTGCGGCCGATCATCATGACCTCGCTGGCGTTCATCCTCGGCGTCGTCCCCCTGCTGTACTCCCACGGGGCGGGCGCGGAGATGCGGAAGTCGCTCGGCGTGGCCGTCTTCAGCGGCATGCTGGGCGTCACGCTCTTCGGCATCGTCCTGACCCCCGTGTTCTTCTACGTGATCGACTCCGTCAGCGAGTCCCGCCCGTTCTCCTCGCCGCGGATCCGAGCCGTCGGCTCCGCGACGCTGGACCTCCTGACTCTCCGCTTCCTCTGGCGCCCCGCCTGGAAGCTGGCGGCGCGCGCCGCGACCCGCGCCGGCCGTGTCAAGCCGAAGCCCGACGACCCCGACGAGACGTGAGGCCGACGTGTTCTCCCGATTCTTCATCGACCGACCGATCTTCGCCTCGGTGCTCTCGATCGTCGTGACGCTCGCCGGCGCCGTCACGCTCTGGACGCTCCCGGTGGCGCAATACCCGGACATCACGCCGCCGACCGTCGAGGTCTCGGCGTACTACCCCGGCGCCAACGCGCAGGTCGTCGCCGACACCGTCGCCGCGCCGATCGAGCAGCAGGTCAACGGCGTCGAGAACATGCTGTACATGTCGTCGCAATGCACCAACGACGGCAACTACACGCTCACCGTCACGTTCAAGCCGGGCGTCGACCTGAACATGGCCCAGGTTCTCGTGCAGAACCGCGAGGCGCTCGCCGAGCCCATCCTCCCGGAGCTGGTGAAGCGTCGCGGCGTCTCGGTGACGAAGAAGTCGCCGAGCATCCTGATGATCATCAACGTCTACTCCCCCGACGGCTCGCGGGACAACCTCTACCTGAGCAACTACGCCACCATCCAGCTCCGCGACGAGCTGGCCCGGCTCGACGGCATCGGCGACATCACCTACCTCGGCCAGCGCAACTACAGCATGCGGATCTGGCTGGACCCCCAGAAGATGTCGTTCCGCGGCCTGAGCGCCCCGGACGTGGTCCGGGCGATCGAGCAGCAGAACATCCAGGTCGCCGCCGGCCAGCTCGGACAGCCGCCGGTCGACACCGGCCAGGCGTTCCAGTACACCATCACCACCCTCGGCCGCCTCTCCGACGTCGACCAGTTCTCCGACATGATCCTCAAGGCCGACCCCAGCGGCGGCGTCGTCCGCCTGAGCGACGTCGCCGAGATCGAGCTGGGCGCCCAGGGGTACGACCAGATCTGCACCCTGGACGGCCGCCCGACCGTCGCCCTCTCGGTCTACCAGCGCCCCGGCTCCAACGCGCTCGACGTCGCCCGCTCGGTGCGCGAGAAGATGGAGGAGCTGAAGGAGCGCTTCCCCGACGGCATCGACTACGCCATCGCCTACGACACCACCCCGTTCATCACCGAGTCGGTGGACGAGGTCTTCAAGACCCTCCGAGACGCGGTGATCCTCGTGGCCATCGTGGTCCTGCTGTTCCTCCAGAACTGGCGGTCGGCGGTCATCCCGCTGATCGCCGTGCCGGTGGCGGTCGTGGGCACGTTCGCGGTGATGTCGGCCCTGGGGTTCAGCCTGAACAACCTGACGCTGTTCGGGCTGGTGCTGGCGATCGGCATCGTGGTGGACGACGCCATCGTCGTGGTGGAGGCGGTGGAGCACCACATCGAGCGCGGGCTCTCCCCGCGCGACGCGACGATCAAGGCGATGGAGCAGGTCTCCTCGCCGGTGATCGCGGTGGGGCTGGTGCTGACGGCGGTGTTCGTCCCGGCCGCGTTCATCACCGGGATCACCGGGCAGTTCTTCCGCCAGTTCGCCCTCACGATCGCCACGTCGACCTTGATCTCGGCGTTCAACTCGCTGACCCTCAGCCCCGCCCTCTCCGCGATGCTGCTGAAGCCCCGCGCCAAGGGGGCGTTCGAGGCGCTGCCGCCGTGGGCCTACGCCCTGCTCGGCGCCTGGGCGGGCGTCACCTGGCTGGGGCCGTTCGCCGCGGCCGGCGTCCCGGCCGCCACGTCGGCCGGCCTGTCGGGGTTCCTGACGCCCGATCGCGTGGGGATGCTGCTGGGGGGCGGGGCCGGCGCGCTCGTCGGCTGGCTGCTCGGCCCCCCGCTCAACCAGCTGCTGGGAGGCGCGTTCGCGCTGTTCAACCGTGGCTTCGACGCCGCCGCGGCGGGCTACACGCGGGCCGTCGCCGGGCTGCTTCGCGTCAGCTTCGTGGTGCTCCTGCTGTACGGGGCCCTCCTGGGGGCGACCTACTGGGGCTTCACCCGCACCCCGTCCGGGTTCATCCCGTCGCAGGACAAGGGCTACCTCCTGGTGAACGTCCAGCTCCCGGACTCCTCCTCGCTGGAGCGGACAGGCGACGTGATGAGACAGGCGGAGTCGCTGGCGCGCCAGATCCCCGGGGTGACGCACAGCCTGGCGATCGCCGGCCAGTCGATCCTGATGAACGCCAACGCGCCCAACTTCGGCGCGATGTACGTCATGCTGGACGACTTCCACCACCGCGCCGCCGAGAACCTCTCCGGCCCGGTCATCGCCGCCCGGCTCCAGGAGGCGCTCCGGGAGCGGATCCACGACGGCGAGGTCGACGTCTTCGACGCCCCGCCGGTCGACGGCCTGGGGACCGCCGGCGGCTTCAAGATCGTCCTGGAAGATCGCGGCGACCTCGGCGATAGCGAACTGGAGGCCATCGCCCGCCGGGTCGTCGCCGCCGGGGCGGCCTCGCCGCTCCTGGAGGGGCTGTTCACCAGCTTCCGGGCCGACACGCCCTGGCTGTTCCTGGACGTCGACCGCGAGAAGGCCAAGCTCCTGGGCGTCTCGCTGGGCGACCTGTTCAACACCCTCCAGGTCTACCTGGGCTCGCTCTACGTCAACGACTTCAACCGATTCGGCCGCACCTGGCAGGTCAACGTCCAGGGCCTGGCCGATTTCCGACGCGAGCGCGACGACCTCTCCGGGCTCCAGGTGCGCAACGAGGACGGCGGCATGGTCCCGCTAGGGTCGCTGGCGACGATGCGCGACGCCAGCGGGCCGGTCCTCATCCTCCGCTACAACATGTACCCCTCCGCGGCCGTCAACCTCCGCCCCGCCCCGGGCGTCTCCTCGGGGCAGGCGCTCGACGAGATGCAGCGCATCGCCGCCGACGAGTTGCCCCGGGCCATGCGCGCGGAGTGGACCGAGCTGGCCCTGCTCCAGCGGCAGACGGGGAACACGGCCATGTTCGCCTTCGCGCTGGCGGTGGTGCTGGTCTTCCTGGTCCTCGCCGCCCAGTACGAGAGCTGGTCGCTCCCCCTGGCGGTGATCCTCGTCGTGCCGATGTGCCTGCTCTGCTCGACCGTCGGCGTCAACATGGCGAGCATGGACGTCAACATCTTCACGCAGGTCGGCTTCATCGTGCTGGTGGGCCTGGCGTGCAAGAACGCCATCCTCATCGTCGAGTTCGCCAAGATGCGACGCGAGGACGGGGCGTCGGCGTTCGACGCCACCCTCGAGGCGTGCGAGCTGCGGCTGCGGCCGATCATCATGACCTCGCTGGCGTTCATCCTGGGAGTCGTCCCGCTGGTCCTCGCCTCCGGCGCCGGCGCCGAGATGCGTCAAACCCTCGGCGTGGCCGTCTTCAGCGGCATGCTGGGCGTCACCCTCTTCGGCATCTTCCTGACCCCGGTCTTCTACTACGTCATCCAGCGAATCTCCGACCGCCGACTCGCCCGCCGCGAGCCCTTGACGGGCGACTCCGACGCCGAGCCGGCCGGTGGCGGGCCGACAAAGTGAGCGCGACCCCCGCCGCCACGCCCGCGTTCCACGTCGTGCTGGTCGAGCCCGAGATCGCCGCCAACGCCGGCGCGATCGGCCGGACGTGCGTGGCCGTCGGCGCGGCGCTCTGGCTGGTCCGTCCCCTGGGGTTCCTGCTGGACGACCGCATGGTCCGCCGCGCCGGGCTCGACTACTGGGAGCACCTGGACCTCCGCGTCGTCGATTCGATTGACGAGGTCGTCGCCGCGCTGGGGGTCGACCGCCTCTGGTGGTTCTCCACCAGGGCCGACCGCCCGTACACGGACGCCCCGTTCCGCCACGGCGACGCCCTGGTGTTCGGCCCCGAGAGCCGCGGCCTGCCGAGGCGGCGGATCGAGGCGGCCGGCGACCGCGCCGTCCGCATCCCCATGCGGCCCGAGGCGCGCAGCCTGAACCTCGCCAACGCCACGGCCGTCGGCCTCTACGAGGCCGTCCGGAGGGCCGACGCGGGGGATTCCGCCCCCGTCTCCCACCTCTCGTCTTGAATGCGCGGGGCCGTATCAGCATAATGATCGGATGCGCGGCCCCACGGCCGCTTTTTCGATGGGCGAAGCGCGGCGGGCCCCGCCCCCCTATGGGGCTCGCGACGACCGTTCCCGAGGGAGGGTCGTCGGCGCATGCAATGCGTCGCGGACAGCCCATGAAACTCCAGGATCGCGCCGGGATCCGCCAGGGGCGGCCCCGGCCAAGGCGAGCGCCGATGTCCGAAGCAATCAAGTTGAAGGTCGAGGCCCGGGACCCCGCCAAGAACAAGGGGACGGGCAGCCGGGCCTCCCGCAAGCTGCGGAAGACCGGGCGGACCCCGGCCGTCATCTACGGCCACAAGCAGCCCGTCGTGCCGATCAGCCTGGACGCGGTCGCCGCCCGGAACATGATCGAGTCCGGCTCCCACCTGGCGGAGCTCGACCTGGGCACGCAGACCGAGACGGTCCTGATCCGCGACGTCCAGTGGGACCACCTGGGCCGCGAGATCCTCCACGTCGACTTCGCCCGGGTCGACCGGACCGAGCTGGTCGAGACGGAAGTGGCGCTGGAATTCCGCGGGGACGCCGCCGGCGTCGCCGAGGGGGGCGTGCTCGAGGCCGTCATCCGGCACCTCACCGTCAAGTGCCCCGCCGGATCCATCCCCGACGCCATCCGCGTCGACGTCTCCGGCCTGGGGCTGAACCAGGCGCTCCACGTCAAGGAGCTGACGCTGCCCGAGGGCATCGTCCTCGAGGCCGACCCCGAGCTGCTGGTCGTCCACGTCGTCTCGCCGACCCAGGAGGTCGAGACCTCGAACGAGGTCGCCGGGGAGGTCCAGCCCCAGGTGATCAAGCCCGAGCGTAAGGACAAGGACGCCGAATGACCTCGGCGCGAGGGGGTCGGGCCCCGGCCCTCCCCCCGCGGCGACGCCGGGAGCCCTCGCCTTGGCAGCCCTGAAGCTCGTCGTCGGACTGGGGAACCCCGGCCCGAAGTACCACGGCACGCGGCACAACGTCGGATTCGACCTGGTCGACCGCCTCGCCGAGGGGGCCCGGATCGACGGCTTCTCGCGCAAGTTCGAGGGGCTCGTCGCCGAGGCGGAGCTCGACTTCCGCCGCGTCCTGCTCCTGAAGCCCGACACGTTCATGAACCTCAGCGGCCGATCGGTGGGCCAGGCGGTCCGGTTCCACAAGATCGAGCTGACCGACGTCCTGGTCGTCTGCGACGACCTGAACCTCCCCCTGGGGAGGCTCCGGCTCCGCAAGGGGGGCTCCGACGGCGGCCAGAAGGGCCTCCGCGACATCGCCCACCACCTCGGCACGCACGAATTCCCCCGGCTCCGGATCGGCATCGGCGAGGCCGGCGAAGGCCAGGCCGTCGATTACGTCCTGGGCCGCTTCAAGGGCGCCGAGCGGGCCAAGGTCGACGACGCGCTCATCCTCGCCTCGCAAGCCGTGGCCGTCTGGGCCTCCCAGGGGATCCAGGCCGCCATGAACCGATTCAACGGACCTTCCCAGTAACGCGAACACGAAACGGTCGCGGCCCCGGTGGGCCCGACGGAGGACCCGACCCTTGCCCGTGCACACCTACGAAGGGATGTTCCTGCTCGACAGCACCAAGGCCGCCGCGGCCTGGGACGACACCGTGAAGCAGGTCCACGACATCCTCACCAAGTACGACTCCGAGATCGTCGCCAGCCGCCAGTGGGACGAGCGCCGGCTCGCCTACCCGGTCAACGGCCACAAGAAGGGGACGTACCTCCTGACCTACTTCCGGGCCGACGGCTCGAAGCTCAAGGAGATCGTCTCGGACTGCCACCTGTCCGACGTCATCCTCCGCGAGCTGATCCTCAAGGTCCACCCGAAGCTGGAGGAGCAGCTCGTCAACCAGGCGATGGCCTCCAACCCGAACGTCGACGCCGAGAACGCCCGCGACGACGACCTCGACGATCGCCCGCGCCGCCGCCGCCGCGACGACTGACCCCCCGCGCCGTCGGCCCCTTCGGGACGACCGGCGCGACCCCATCCATCGCGGCGCGGAACGACTTGCAAATTAGGGGACAACCGTTTACCCTGCTTTCAGGGGCGTTTCGCGCTTCGGAGTTCTGGGTCGGATCGGAAAGGAGCGGGGCCATGCCGGACTTGAACCGCGTGCAGTTGATGGGTCGTCTCACGTTCGACCCCGAGTTGCGCCGCACCCCCAGCGGCACCGCCGTCAGCGAGCTGCGCATGGCCGTCAACCGTTCCTGGCAGGGCCGCGACGGCGAACGCCGCGAGGAAGTGCTGTACATCGACGTCACCGTCTGGGACCGCCAGGCGGAGACCTGCTGCCAGTCCCTCCGCCGGGGGAGCCTCATCTTCGTCGAGGGCTCCCTCAAGATGGACCAGTGGGACGACAAGACGACCGGCGAGAAGCGCTCGAAGGTCCGCGTCCAGGCCGACCGCGTCCAGTTCCTCGACCCCCGGCGCGACGCCGGCGGCGGCGGGTACGGCGGCGGCGCCGAGGACGAATTCGGCGGCGCCCCTCCCCGCGAGTCCGCCCCGCCCCGCCGGGCCCGCCCGGAACCGGCCCGCGACCGCGGCGGATACGACGACGGCCCCCCCCGCGGCTACACCCCCGCGAACCCCGGCGGCCGGGCCGCCGTCGCCCCCGATCCGGACGACGACATCCCGTTCTGACATCCACCACGCTTCTGGACAGACGTTCCGCTTGGAGTTTCCGGCCCGATCGGTTTTAATCGGCTGCTTGCGCGTCGCGATCGACGAGACGCGCCGGGCATGACCCGGCCTCCCGACCCGACCGCCCTCGGCCCCTTCGGAATCCCCGACGACTCGGCGCGGCCCCGCGACCGAGAGGATGGGGGAGGACGGCCGACGCCCCCCACGCCCCGGCGCTCGCCCCAGGATCGAAAGCGATAATCGAAATGGCGAAGACGACCCAGTCCAAGAACAAGAACAAGGCCAAGGCGAAGACCGCCGGCGCGAAGACCACCGCCCCCGTCGGGCCGCCCCGCCAGCCCGGCGTCGAGCGCCGCAAGAATCACCCGCTCCGCGCCAAGAACGGGCAGCTCAGCATCCTGCTGACCAACACGGTGCCCCACCTCGGCTCCCCCGGCGACCTCGTGAAGGTCAAGCCCGGCTACGCCCGCAACTACCTGCTGCCCCAGGGCCTCGCCACCTTCGCGACGCCCCACAACCTTCGGATCGTCGAGAAGCACCGCGAACGCCTCCGCGCCCTGGAAGCCGCCCGCCGCGCCGACCTCATGGCCCTGGCCGCCCAGATCGCCCAGCGCTCGCTGACGATCGAGGCCAACGCCAACGAGGAAGGCCACCTCTACGGCTCGGTCAACGCCGACCAGATCGCCGCCGCTCTCGGCGCCGAGGGCTTCGCGATCTCGACCGAGAACGTCCGGATCGAAGGCCCCCTGAAGGAACTGGGCCTCTACACCATCAAGCTCCACCTGGGCCAGGACGTCGACACCGAGGTGAAGCTCTGGGTCGTCCCCACCCACACCGAGGAAGCCGCCTCCTGAGGCCGGTCTCCCTCCGACCGGCGTCGCGACGGACGCCCCGCATCCAGGCCGGAGTCCCCATCTCGGGGGCCCGGCCTCTTGCATTTCCCCCCCTCCAACTCCCTCGCCGGACCATCTCGCCGGCCCGCCACAACCCTCCCCGCCGGTCCCCGGGGCGCGGCTTTTTGCGATAGTCGGCGGCCGGGGCGGCCGATACAATCGTTCAGGCAATTGACCGCTCGCGTCCTCGCGCGCCGCATGGCCGCGGCGCGCGGGCCGGGCTTCCGAAGGAGTGGATCGGATCATGGCGACCGTCCCGGGGTACAGCAATAGCGTGGGCAAGGAAGGTGGATTCGGGCAAGGCGGTTACGGCCGCGCCGATTCCTCCACGCTGGCGGACCGCCTGCCGCCGCAGAACCTCGAGGCCGAGCGCAGCGTCCTGGGCGGCATCCTCCTGGACAACGACGTCCTCCACGACATCGTCACCTTCCTGACCGCGGACGACTTCTATCGCGACTCGCATCAGCTCATCTATCGCACGGTCACCGAGCTGTACAACGACGGCAAGGCGATCGACGCGGTTACTCTCGGCGACGAACTCGACCGCAAGGGTCAGCTCGAGCAGGTCGGCGGCGACGACGGGCTGGCGGAGATCGCGAACAGCGTCCCGCACGCGGCCAACGCCCGCTACCACGCCGAGATCGTCCGCCAGAAGTCGGTCAGCCGGCAGCTCATCCAGAGCGCGACCGAGATCATCCGCGACGGCTACTCGAACCTCTACACCTCGCAGCAGCTCCTGGAGACGGCCGAGCGCAAGGTCTTCGCCATCGCCGAGGACCAGATCAAGGGCCAGGTCCACGAGCTGAAGGGCGTGCTGTCCGAGGCCATGGACCGCATCACCAAGCGGACCGAGGAGACCCACGTCGTCACCGGCGTCGGCACCGGCTTCTTCGACGTCGACGACATCACGACCGGCTTCCAGCCCGAGCAGCTCATCATCGTGGCCGCCCGCCCGGCGATGGGCAAGACGGCGTTCGCCCTCAACATCTGCGCCCACGCGGCCGTGAACAACCAGGTCCCCACCCTGGTCGTGAGCCTGGAAATGGGCCGGCTGGAGCTGGGCGAACGACTCCTGAGCGCCCAGGCGAGGGTCGACTCGAACAAGCTGCGCACCGGGCGGGGGATGGACTACCGCGAGATGAGCAAGCTGGGCAAGGCCTACGGCGAGATCGCCTCGGCGCCCATCCACATCGACGACACGCCGTCGCGGACTATGCTCCAGATCCTGGCCACGGCCCGCCGGCTGAAGATGCGGCACGGCCTGGGCCTGATCATGATCGACTACATCCAGCTCATCGACGCCGACGAATCGCGCGACAGCCGCCAGGAGCAGATCGCCAAGATCAGCCGCCGGCTGAAGATGATGGCCCGCGAACTCCATGTCCCGGTCGTCGCGCTGTCGCAGCTCAACCGGGCGGTCGAGAACCGCGAGGACCGCCGGCCCCGCATGGCCGACCTCCGCGAGTCGGGCGCCATCGAGCAGGACGCCGACATGGTCCTGCTGCTGCACCGCCCCGACTACTACGACCCCAACGACCAGCCCGGCGTCGCCGAGGTCATCGTCGCCAAGAACCGAGCCGGACGCACCGACACGGCGAAGCTCGTCTTCCTCAAGAACCTCACCCTGTTCGACAACATGTCGAACATCGAGCAGCCCATCGACGGCGGCCAGCCGTTCTGAGCCGGCGTCACCCCCGGCGCGGGGCCGACAGGGCCTGGATCAGCTCGGGCAGGTCGTCCAGGGCGAACTGGAGCTGGACGGCGCCCGCGAGGAAGGCGGCCTTGTTCATGCCGTAGACGACCGACGTGGCCTCGTCCTGGCCGAGCGTGACCCCGCCGGCTTCCAGGATGGCGCCGCAGCCGTTGACGCCGTCGCGCCCCATGCCGGTCATGACGACGCCGACGGCCGCGGGGCCGAACGCGCGGGCGACCGAGCGGAACAGGACGTCGACCGAGGGCCTGTGGCCGCTGACCGGCGGGTCGTCGGGCGACGAGATCGCGGCGCGGACGTTCCCCGCGCGGCCGACGACCGTCAGGTGGCGGCCCCCGGGCGCGATCAGCACGCGGTTGGGCTCGACGAGGTCGCCGTCGGCCGCCTCCTTCACGTCCAGTGCCGATGAGCGGTCCAGCCGCTTGGCGAAGACCCCGGTGAACTGCGCGGGCATGTGCTGGACGATCACGATCGGCGGCGTGGGGGGACGGATCAGCGGCAGCACCGCCGCGAGCGCCTGCGGCCCGCCGGTCGAGATCCCGATCGCGACGCACCCGGCCGCCCCCCCCGGCGGGACGGCCAAGCCGCGCGACGAGGCGGGAGGGGCCGCCGACGTGGCCCGGCGCGGGCGCATGACGCGCCCCTGCGCGGCGTCGAGGATCTTGGCGACGAGCCGCTCCCCTTCGGCCCGCATGTCGGCGAGTTGTCCGCTCGCCGGCTTGGGATGGAAGTCGACCGCGCCCAGCTCCAGCGCCTTCAGGGTCACGTCGGCCCCCTCTTGCGTGAGGGCGCTGACCATGACGACGGGGGATTCGTGGACGGCCAGGATGGCGGGGAGCGCGTCCAGGCCGGAGACGTCGGGCATCGCGACGTCCAGCGTCACGACGTCGGGCCGGAGCTTCGCCGTCTGGGCGACCGCCTCGCGGCCGTCCCGCGCCACGCCGACGACCTCGATGCGCCCGGAGGAGTTCAGGACGTCGGAGAGGAGTCGGCGCATCAGGGCCGAGTCGTCGACCACCAGGACGCGGACGAGGCGCGGGGCGATCTCAGCCATCGGTGGGAGGCTCCTCGCGCTCGGCGGCCTTGCGCAGCAGAGAGACCACGCGGTCGCGGTCGAAGGGCTTGACGATGAAGTCGACCGCGCCAAGGCGGATCGCGTCGAGCACCGATTGCTTCTGGTCGACGGCCGTGATGACGACGACCCTGGCGTCGGGGTCGGCCTCGCGGATCCGCGCCAGGGCCTCCAGGCCCCCCATGACGGGCATCACGAGGTCCATCGTGGTCAGGTCCGGCCGAAGCTCGGCGTGCATCGCGACGGCCCGCGCGCCGTCGGCCGCCTCGCCGGCCACTTCCCAGCCGGCCTCCATCGCCACGCCGGCGATGAGCCGCCGCATGAACAGGGCGTCGTCGACGATCAAGAGCCGCTTCATCACGCCCCCCACCGCCCCACCGGGGCTATTCCAGTCTACCACCAGTTTAGCCCCGGCTAGATCTCGCGGCCCTGACCGCCGGGGGACCGGATCCAGACCTTGCCCGTCGCCGGGTCGAGGGTCATGTTCCGCCCCCCCTCTCCGCCAAGGTCCCGGGCCAGGATCGGGATCCGCAGGGCCGCGAGGATCGCCTCGACCGCGTCCTGGTTCAGCCGCCCGATGTTCCGCGCCGGGTTCTCGGCGCCGGTCGCGAACATGCTCGCCCCCCCCGCCAGCTTGGCGACCAGCCGCCCGGACGCCTTGCCCCGGATGACGCGCTCGATGTCGGCGATCAGGGCGGGGATGGCGGTGTCGGCGTACTTGCCGGGCTGATCGAGGTCCCCCCGGGAGTCGGGCAGGACGACGTGGGCCAGCCCGCCGACCCTCGCAGCCCGGTCGTGGAGCGCCACGCCGACGCACGATCCGAGCAGGGTGCGCACGCGCGCCGGCGCCGCGACCACGGCCCATCGGCCGATCGCGACGGTGACCTCGGGGGCGGCGGGGTCGTTCGGCATGACGATCCTCCCGATCGATCAGGCGGGGCCGCCGAGCGCCGCGGACAGCGAGGCGAGCGCCGGCGCGTCCGGGACGAACAGCAGCGTCCAGCCCAGGTCGCCCGACCCGACCACCTCGAACGTGGTCCCCGCCAGGAGCACGCGGTCGAGCTCGGCCGCCTGGCCCATCACGGCGAACTCGATGAGGCAGCCGGCGAACTCGTGGAGGAACGTGGGCGGGGTCGGCGCCAGGCCGGCCCCCTCCCCCGTCGGCAGGTGGGCCGCCAGGGCGTTGAGGTACGCGCAGGCGACGATGTTCGCCGTCTCCATCGCGGCCGACCGCTCCACCTCGCCCCACTCCGTCGCGGTGCCGACCGGCCGGCGCAGGAGCAGGTCGGCCAGGGCCAGCCCGTCGCGGTCCTCGAAGCAGAGGAGCATCGCCCCCCCCAGGCCCCCCGTCAGGCCCATCGCGCAGGCCGCGACGAGCGACTCCGGCGGGCCGAGCGCGCCGGCGGCGGTCGCCAGGTCGACCAGCTCCACCTCGCCCAGCGTCAGGCGGACGTCCATCCCCAGCCATCGCGAGAGGGCGCGGGAGGCCCCCTCGGATCCCATGGCCAGGATCGTCCGGAGCATCCGACCGCGATCTTCGCCCAGCGTGTTCATGCCAGGGCCCCCCGGCGGGAAGACGCCGCGCCGATGAGGGCGTCGACGTCGAGGATGAGCGAGACGCTGCCGTCGCCCAGGATGCTCGCGCCGGAGAGCCCGGCGACCGGGCGATAGTTCCGCTCCAGCGACTTGAGGACCACTTCCTGCATGCCGATCAGCTCGTCGACCACGAGGCCCACCGACGCGTCGCCGTCGCGGACGACGACCACGCGGAGCCGCTCCGAGGCGTCGCCGAACCGCGGCGGTGACGGCGACGACGGGTGCGCGCCGCCCCCCCACCGGAAGACGTCACCGAGCGTCGCCAGGCCGATGAACCGGCCGCGGATCTCGATCGTCGGCCTCCCGCGGACGCGGGCGACGCGGTCGCCCCGGATTTCCACGATCTCCTCGATGTGGTCGAGCGGCAGGGCGTAGGCCTCGTCGTAGATCCGCACGAGCAGGCTGGACATGATCGCCAGCGTGAGCGGCAGGCGGATCGTGAAGACGGTTCCGACGCCTGGGGTCGAGCGCACGTCCACGCCCCCGCTGAGGTTGTCGATGCGTTCCTTGACGATGTCCATGCCGACGCCGCGGCCGGAGATCTCCGTGACGGCCTCGGCCGTGCTGAGGCCGGGGTGCCAGATGAAGGGGATCAGCTCGCGGTCGGTCATCGCGGCGGCCTCGTCCCGCCCGACGAGCCCCCGCGAGACGATCTTGGACCGCAGCCGCTCGCAGTCGATGCCGCGGCCGTCGTCGGCCACCGTGACGACGACGCGGTTGCCCCGGTGCGACGCCTGGAGCGAGACCGTCCCCACGCGGGGCTTGCCGGCGGCCTCGCGCGCCTCCGGCGGCTCCAGGCCGTGGTCGACCGAGTTGCGCACCATGTGGATGAGAGGGTCGGACAGCTCGTCGATCATCCGCTTGTCCAGCTCGGTCTTCTCGCCCTCGATCCGCAGGGCGACCTCCTTGCCGGAGGCGACGCTCAGGTCGCGGATCACGCGGCGGAAGCGCTCGAACAGAGGGCCAATCGGGACCATGCGGGTCTCCAGGACCCCCTTCTGGAGCCCGTCGGCCACGCGGCCGAGGCTGTGGATGGCCTCCCCCAGCGCCTTGAGGCGATCGCGGCCCAGGCGGAGCCGGTCCAGCTCGCCCCGGATCGCGCGGAAGTCCTCGCGGAGCCGGCGGACGCTCCCCGCCCAGCGGTCGACCGCCGCGTCGGAGCCGCCCCCCGCCGCGGCCGTGACCCGGTCGAGCCCGCGGAGGATCGTCTCCAGCCGCTCCTCGGTGTCGGCGGCCAGGCCTCGGGCGTCGTTCCCGCGCAGGGCGTCGTCGAGCCCCCGCGCCACGTCGACGAATCGCGCCTTGTTGATGACCAGCTCGCCGGCCAGGTTCATCAGGTCGTCGAGCCGCTCGCTGTCCACGCGGATCGTCTCGACCACCTTCGCCCGCCTGCCGGCCCCGGCCCTGGCGGCGGGGGGCGCCGTCGGCTCGGGCCCGGCCGGCGCGATCGGCTCCGCGAGGATCGGCCCCACGGCCTCGACCTCGGCTCCGGCCTCGACCTCGGCCTCGGCGGCGGGGGGATCGATGGTCACGCTTTCCGCGCCGTCGACGTTGGCCAGGGATCGCAGCGCGTCGACGTCCTCCGCGTCGGCGACCCAGACGACGAACGTCTCGATGCGCTCGGCCTCGTCGAGCCGGTCCAGCGGCGGGTCGGAGGCGACGACGCGGCCCTTGCTCGCCAGCCGCTCGGCCACCAGGCGCGCCTTCATGTCCGCGAGTTGCAGGCCGGGCTCGAACCGGACCACCACGCGCGCGGCGCCCCGCGCGTCGATCGGCTCCGTGGCGGTCCGGGGCGGGGCGACGACCTTCGGCGCCGGAGGCGGTTCGGGGGAGGCGGCCGCGACCGGCGTCGACGCGCCGGCCAGGGCGGCGTCGACCTCGGTGATCAGGCCGGCCAGGTCGCGGGCGCTCTTCCCCTCGGACCTCAGCTCGCGATGGTAGTCGCGCAGCTCGTCCAGGCAGCGGAACGTCAGCTCGAGGATCGGCCGGTCCAGGACTCGCGTCCTGGCCCGGAGCTGCTCGAACAGGCTCTCCAGGACGTGGGTGAGCCGGTTGACCGACTCGAAGCCCATGACGATGGAGGCCCCCTTGATGCTGTGGAACATCCGGAACGCCTCGGCGAGAGCCCGCGCGTCGGCGGGATCTCGCTCCAGGCGCAGGAGGTCCTCGTTGAGGGCCGCGATGTTCTCGTCGGTCTCGTCGAGGTAATACGGCAGGAGTTCGGCCAGGTTGAAGTCCGCCATGCCGGCCCTCAGCCCCCCTTGCGATAGAGCCAGGTCTTGACCTTCTCCAGCCCGTCGAGCATCCCGTGGACCCCCTCGGTCGGGCCGAGCACCAGCAGTCCGCCCCTCGCCATCGCGGCCGTCACCGTCTCGACGACCTTCCGCTTGCTGGCCGCGTCGAAGTAGATGAGCACGTTCTTGAGGAACACGCAGTCGAACGGCTCTCCGGTCATCCGCTCCATGAGGTTGTGCAGGCGGAACCTCGCCGGCGCCCGGACCTCGGGGCGGACGGTCCATCGCCCCGGGGGCCCCTCGTCGAAGAAGGCGCGGCGGTCTCCCGGGCCGACGAGGTGCATGGCCCGCTCGTCGTAGACGGCGGCCTCGGCGGCGGCGAGGGCCGTGGCGCTCAGGTCGGTCCCCAAAATCTCCAGCCGCCAGCCGGCCAGGTCCACGCGCCTCGCCGCGAGCTTCAGCGCCATCGAATAGGGCTCCTCGCCGGTGCTGCACGCGGCCGACCAGAGCCGCAGCGACCGGGGCCGCCGCCCGGCGCGGGCCTCGCGTACGGCCTCGGGGATGAACTCGTCGGCCAGCCAGCGATAGTGGGCCTCATCGCGGAAGAAGTAGGTCTCGTTGGTGGTCACCACGTCCAGGAACGGCTGCATCTCGGGCTTGCCGGCCGGGGATCGGAGGAAATCGTAGTAGCGCGAGTAGCCCTCGATCCCCGTCTCGCGCAACCGCCGGCGGATCCGGTTCGACATCAGGACGCGCTTGCTCTCCGCGACCCGGATCCCGCTGGCGCGGTAGACCAGCTCTCGGAAGCGGGCGAACTCGTCCTCGGTCAGCTCGATGAGGTGCACGGCGGTCGCCCCCCGGTCGGACGGCGTCAAACCCGGAACCGCGAGACGGCCTGCTTGAGCGACGCCGCCTGCGCGCCCAGCTGCTCGGCGCTGGCGGACAGCTCCTCGGCGCTGGAGGCGTTGGTCTCGGTGAGGGTGGAGACGTCCTGGATCGCCTTGCCGACCTCGGCCGACGACTCGGCCTGCTCGCGCGCCGCGGCGGCGATCTTGCCGATGCCGACCGCCGTCTCCTCCACCCCCCGGACGATTCGCGACAGCGCCTCGCCCGCCTTCTCCGACAGCGACGCGCCGTCGGCCACGCGGCGGGTCGACTCCTTGATCAGCGACGTGATCTCCTTGGCCGCGGCGCTGGAGCGCTCGGCCAGCTTGCGGACCTCGTCGGCCACGACGGCGAAGCCCAGGCCGTGCTCGCCAGCGCGGGCCGCCTCGATCGCCGCGTTCAGCGCCAGGAGGTTCGTCTGGCCGGCGATCTCGCCGATCACCTGGATGATGTCGCTGACCTGCTCGCTCGACTTCTTGATCAGGACCATCGCCTCCACCGCCTGCTCGACCGACTCCCCCCCCTCGCGGGCCAGCCGCGACGTGTCCTCGGCCAGCCCCGCGGCCGACGCCGCGTTGCGGTCGATGTCGCCGATCGCCTGCGAGAGCTGGTGCACCGAGGCCGACATCTCCTCCACCGTCGCCGCCTGGTTCTGGGCCGACTCGCTCAGGTAGCTGGCGCTCTCGGCCACCACCCGCGCCCCCTCGGCGAACTGCCCGGCCGACTCCACCACCTGGCCGATGACCTCCTTCAGATCCCCGATCATCTCCGCCAGCGCGCCGCCGAGCCGCCCCAGGTCGTCCTCGCCGCGGACGTCGATCGCCACGTTCAGGTCGCCCGACGCCGCGGCCCGCGCGGCGGCCATCAGCCGGCCCACCTTCTCCTCCAGGTCGCGCTTGGCGTGGTCGAGCTTCGCCCGGCGGTCGACGCGCTCCACCGCCTCGGACACCTGCCGGCCCACCATCCGCAGCGCCTCCAGCCGCGAGGGCGACGGGTGGATCACCTCTCGGGTGAAGAAGTCCATCGTGCCCACGACCCGGCCGTCGAGGACGATCGGGAAGCAGATGCCCGACTTCATCCCGTTCCGCTTCGCCGATGGCGCCCGCGAGCAGCCGACCATCTCGCCGAGGTCCGGCACGAAGATCAGCTCGCGCGACCGCCACGCCTGGCCGTTGAGCCCCTCCCCCTCGCGGAACCGCGAGACGGCGCTGGTCCGGCGGAACTCCTCGTCGACCGTGCCGGTGTCGGCCGCCCAGCGCAGGCTGTTGTCGGCGGGGTCGACCTCCCAGTACGAGCCGTACGACCAGCCGAACGCCTCGCAGACCGTCCGCAGCGCCACCCCGGCCGCCTCGACGGCCGTCGTCGCGCCCCCCAGCGCGGTCAGCAGACGGACGGTCGCCGTGGCGTCCTCCCGCTCCTCGATCTCGCGCCGACGCTCCTTCTCGCGCTCCGTGACCACCTCCCAGGTGAACGTCCCGCCCCGCGTCCGCCCCGCGTCGTCCAGCACCGGCGCCACGTCCAGCTCGATCGTATCCGGGCCGATCCGGATCGTCCGCGACTCGGGGCCGAAGTCGGCCGAGTCCCCGAGCCGGCACACCGCGTCGCCGTCGAAGATCTCGATCGACTCGCCGATCACCCGGCCCCCCCGGATCGGCAGGTGGGCCCGCATCCGCTCCAGCGACGCGCGGCCGCTGGGGCTGATGTACCGGATCTTGCGGTCGAGATCCGCGAAGAACATGTTGACCGGCGCGCTCTCGACGATCCATTGGAACAGGCGCGGATCGACCCCGCCGGCCCCGCCGGCCTCGCGGTCGTCGACGTCGGCCGCGGTCGCCATCGCGCGGCGGCTCCTGGAGGGCCGCTTGCGCTCCGGCCGTTCCTGGGGGGTGCTGGCCTCGGGGTCGTGGGGCGTGGGGCTCATGATCGTCCGGGACCTCGCCTCGAGATGGATGTCGACGGGGGCTTGAACGGAGGTAGGGCCGCGGCGTCACGACGCGGTGACGGCCGTCGCGTCGTCGAGATGGAGCAGCTTCTCCACGTCCAGCATGATGAGCAGCCGTTCGTCCAGCCGGGCCAGGCCCGAGACGTACCGGCACGACTCGCCGGCCGACGCCAGCGGCGACGCCTGGATCTGGTCGCGATTGATGCGCATCACGCGCGTCACCGCGTCGACGACGCAGCCGACCGTCTTGTCGTGGACGTTCACCACGATCGTCCGCGTCTCGTCGTCGATCTCGCGCGGGGGCAGGTCGAACCGCTTCCGCAGGTTGACGACCGGGATCACCGCCCCGCGCAGGTTGATGAGCCCCTCGATGTACGGGGGCGCCTGCGGGAGCCGCGTGATCGGCTTCATCAGGATGATCTCCTGGATCTTCGTGATGGCGATCGCGTAGTCCTCGTCGCCCAGGCGGAACCCCACGAACTGCAACACCGGGTTGTCGTCGCGCGCGGTCGTCGGCGTCGATCGGGCGTCCTGGCTCATCGTGCCCTCGGTGCGTCTCGGTAAGCTGTGCGGCCTGAAGGGGATTGTATCACCGGGGCCAGCCCCCCCCGGCCGTCATTCCACCGAATCGCGACCCGCGCGTCCGCTAAAATCGCCGCACTCCTCGCGACCGTCGCGGCCGACGGCGACGCGGGCATCCTTGGCGTACTCGCGCGGCCGGGCTACACTTAACTAAAGCCTAGGAGGTCCCATGGAAATCGCGAACATCGACGAAGCGCGAAGTCGCCTGTCGCTGCTGGTCGAGCAGGCCCTCCGCGGGGAGGAAGTCGTGATTGCCAGCGAGGGGAGGCCCTTGGTGCGTCTGGTCCCGATCCAGCCCGACGCCTCGCCCCGCGTCGGCGGCCAGTGGAAAGGCCAAGTCCGCATGGCCGAGGATTTCGACTCGCTACCCGACGACCTGGCCGACGCATTCGGGATCCCGCCGGGATGCGGCTACTCCTCGACACCCATGTCTTCCTCCGGTGGCTGGACGATCCCAACCTCCTCTCCGACGCCGCGAAGGAGGCGATCCAGGACGGCTCGTCCGTTGTTTACGTCAGCGCGGCCGTCGTTTGGGAGATCGTCATAAAAAAAACGATAGGGAAATTGGACGCGCCGGAGGACCTCCCGGCCGCGCTCGCCGCCAATCGGTTCGTGCCGCTTTCGATCACGATCCAGCATGCCCTGGCCGTCGCCTCGCTCCCCCTCGTCCACCGCGATCCCTTCGACCGGATCCTCATCGCTCAGGCGCGATGCGAGGGGCTCACGCTCGTCAGCCGAGACCCGAACATGCCGCGCCACGGCGTGCCGCACATCGTCGCTTGACCACGCCCCCTGCGCGATCTCGTCCTTTTTTTGCGCGTCCCGGCCTGTCTACCGCCCCCCCGTCCGCCTATCGTCGCCTTGTGAGACGACGCCGCGCGACGTGGCGCGGCCGGAAGATCGAAACTCGCCGGGAGCATATCATCATGCGATCAACGTTTCGTTCGCGGGCGACCTCCCTGGGGCTCGGCCTCGGGCTCGTCGCGGCGGCGTGGCCGACCGGCGGGGACGCGCGGGCGGAGGCGCCGGCGGCGACGATCCGCGTGGACGCGGCGAATCCGGGCGTCCGGGTCTCCCCGATGCTGTACGGGCTCATGACCGAGGAGATCAACCACGCCTACGACGGCGGCCTCCTCGCCGAGCTGATCCAGAATCGCACGTTCCAGGACCCGGGGCCGATCAGGGACGGCGCGCCGATCCACTGGTCCGTCGTCGGTCCGGGCAAGGTGGCCCTCGACCGCGACGCCCCGGTCAACCCGGCGCTCCCGGTCAGCCTGCGCCTCGACCTCCCCGACCGAGCCGAGGCCGGGGTCGCCAACGACGGCTACTGGGGAATCCCCGTCCGGCCCAACACCACCTACACGGCGACGTTTTACGCCAGGGGCGGGGAAGGCTTCGCCGGGCCCGTGACCGCTTCGCTCGTCGTCGACGCCGGCGACGTGGTGGTCGCCAGGGCCGACGCCGCGCCGGCCTCGGAGACCTGGAGAAAGTACACCGTCACGCTGACGACCGGCGCCGACGCGCCGACGACGGCCGAGGCCCGGTTCGTCCTCTCGGCGAAGGGGCCGGGGCGGGCCTGGTTCTCGTTCGTCTCCCTCTTCCCGCCGACCTACCAGGGCGTCCCCGACGGCCTGCGGCCCGACCTGATGGAGCTGATGGCGGGCCTGCGGCCCAGGTTCATCCGGCTCCCCGGCGGCAACTACCTGGAGGGCAATCGGTTCTCCGACCGCTTCCGATGGAAGGAGACGATCGGCCCCCCCGACCGCCGGCCGGGACACATGGGATGCTGGGGCTATCGCTCGTCCGACGGCCTCGGCATGCCGGAATTCCTCCTGTGGTGCAAGCAGCTCGGCGCCGAGCCGGTGCTGGGCCTGTTCGCGGGATACGTCCTCAACGGGGATTACGTCAAGGCGGGCACGCCCGAGATGGCCCTCTACACCCAGGAGGCCCTCGAACAGATCGAATACGTCGCCGGCCCGGCCGACAGCGAATGGGGACGCAAACGCGCCGAGGACGGCTTCCCGGAGCCCTTCCCGCTCCGCTACGTCGAAATCGGCAACGAGGACTGGTTCGACAAGTCCGGCGGCTACGACGGCCGCTTCACCCAGATGGCCGCCGCGATCCGCGAGCGCTATCCCCACCTGAAGATCATCGCCAGCGCCCCCGTCACCGGCTTCAAGCCCGACCTCTATGACGACCATTTCTACCGAAGCCCTCGCCAGCTGTTCCGCATGACCGACCTCTACGACCCCCGGCCCGCCGACGCGCCTCCGCTGAAGTTCGAGGGGGGCGGGTTCGACGGCCGCCAGCCCGACGGCATCCAGACCATCGTCGGCGAGTGGGCCGCGCACGACGGCGAGCCCACCCCCACCCTGAACGCCGCCCTGAGCGACGCCGCCTTCGCCATGGGCCTGGAGCGCAACTCGGACGCCGTCGTCATGCAGTGCTACGCCCCCCTGCTGGCGAACGTCAGCCCGGCCGACCCGGCCAGGGGCTACCCCCGCGGCTGGCAGTGGCGCACAAACCTGATCGGCTACGACGCCCTCCGGAGCTACGGCTCCCCCAGCTACCACGCCCAGGCCATGCTCGCCCAGAACGCCGGCGACGTCGTGCTGCCGGTCGCGCTCGACCCGCCGCCGGCCGACTCCTTGGCCGAGAGCCCCGCCGGGGCGGTCGGCCTCGGCGCGTGGCGTACGGACGTCGAGTACGCCGACCTCTCCGTCACCGCCCCCGACGGCCGCGAACTCCTCGGCCCGGCGCAAGCGAGCGAGGTCCGCGCGTATCGCTCGGTCGGCGCACCGTGGAAGGCCCAGGACGGCGCGATCCGGCCGGGCGCCTGGGACTCGGAGACGTGGGCGTTCCTCGGCGATCGCGCCTGGACCGACTACGTCATCAACGTCCGCGCCCGCAAGCTGAAGGGCCGCGAGGGCTTCCTGATCATCTGGCATGCCGCCGACGACGACCATTACCGATGGTGGAACGTCGGCGGCTGGGAGAACTCCAGGACCCAGCCCGAGGCCGCCGACGGCGGGCGTCGCGCCCCGTACGGCGACCCGTCCCCCTTCCGGGTGGAGACGGGCCGCTGGTACGACCTGCGCCTGGAGGTCTCCGGACACCGCGTCCGCGGATACATCGACGGCCAGCTCGTGACCGACGCGACCCACCAGCCCGAGCCCGCTCCGCCTCCCATGGTGGCGACGGCCACCCTGGACGAATCCGACAACGCCGTGCTGTTGAAGGTCGTCAACGCCGGCCGCGCCCCGATCTCGGCCGACATCGACATCGCCGGCGTGGCCGCCGTGGCCCCCGAGGCGACCATCCTGGTCCTCTCCGGCGACCCCGGCGCCGTCAACACGGTCGACGAGCCGACGAAAGTCGCACCGAGGCGCGAGTCGATCGCCGCCTCGAAGACCTTCCGCCACGCCTTCCCCCCCCACTCGTTCACCATCTTCCGCCTCAAGCCGGCGGGCCGGTGATCCGAGCCACGCCCCCCGCGTCGCGAGGCGGCGGGGGGCCGGGGCGAATTCCGCGACAATTTTCGGAAGACATGAAATCACGACGCGGCCCGACGTGATCATCAAGGAGTCGGATGATCGTGCCGCTCCTTGAAAATTCGGTCGCATCGAAATCGCCGCCCGGAGCGCCGTTTCCGGGCAAGGGGGGAACGGGGAGCGGCGCGTGTCGCGACGATGACCGATCCATGCAAGTCCGGGAGCGGCTCGGACCAATGAGACGACACGCTCGCTTGGCCGCGCCATCCCCGGATCGGCCCGTGCCCGTGGCCCCGAGGACGCAAGAAAACCTCTTCGAAAACGACGAACAAAGCCAACGAGAATCCGCCGCAACTCACGGGGAGCCATTGCCTTGAGACGACATCGCGTGAAACCGCGGCGCGCGAACGAAGCCAATCGCGACGGGCGCTCAGGGGACGACCGGCGGGTCCGCGACGCCGTCGCGCATGCGGCGACGGTAGCGGGCCGGGGTGACGCCGAACGCCTGGCGGAACGACTGGGCGAGGTAGCTCACGCGGCCGAATCCCGAGGCGTCGGCGACGCTGGCGACGGGGAGATTGGTCTCGATCAGGAGGCGGCACGCCCGCTCCAGCCGCACCCGCCTGATCTCGTCATGGACCGTCCGGCCGGTCGCCGCGCGGAACCGCTGCTCCAGCGCCCGCCGCGAGATCATCACCGCCGCGACGACGTCCGGGACGCCGATCGCCTCCGTGCCGCGGTCGTGGATGAAGTGGAGCGCCGCCGCGACCTCCGGGTCGTCGAGGGCGACGATCTCGGTGGAACGACGGGCCCGAACATGCAGCGGCTCCACCAGGATGCGTCGGGGCTCGGGCCGCTCGCCTCGCATCATCCGGTCGAGCAGGGCCGCGGCGCGGTAGCCGCCGGCCTCGGCGTTCAGGACCACGCTGGAGAGGGGCGGATCGGCCAGCTCGCACAGCAGTTCATCGTCGTCCACCCCCACCACGGCGACCTCCTCCGGGACCCTCAGCCCGGCGTGGAGGCAGGCGACCAGGACCTCGCGTCCCCGCTCGTCGTTGCAGGCCATGACGCCGACCGGCCGGGGGAGCCCCTCCAGCCATCCGGCCAGCGCGGGCTGCTCGCGCTCCCAGTCGGCCGCGACCCGACGGGCCCTCGGCTGGACGTAGACGTGGGGCTCGAAGCGGGCCTCGCGCAGCCGGGAGGTGAAGCCCTCCTGCCGCCTCCCCGACCAGACCCGGCCTCGCGACCCGACGTAGGCGTAATGCCGGAACCCTCGCTCCAGCAGGTGATCGGCCGCCATCCGGCCCGCGGCGTGGGAGTCGGAAACGACCTCGTCGAGACGGGACAGCGGGCTCTCCGGCCGCAACTGCTCGTCCGACAGCCCCAGGACGATCGTCGGCACCCCGGACGCCAGCACCGCCCGGGCCACCGCCGGGGTCTCCACCCTCGCGATGATCCCGGTGCCCCCCCACGACCGCATCCGGGGGACGGCCTGGAGGAAGTCCCCCGGCGTGACGTAAAACCCCCAGGGGCCGTGCAGCCGCGCGTAGCGCACGATCCCCCGCAGCAATTGCCGGCCGTAGCCGCGCGAGGTCTCGAT
This sequence comes from Paludisphaera sp., assembly GCF_037189885.1. Classification (NCBI taxonomy): domain Bacteria; kingdom Pseudomonadati; phylum Planctomycetota; class Planctomycetia; order Isosphaerales; family Isosphaeraceae; genus Paludisphaera; species Paludisphaera sp. Next base: position 157,174 of record NZ_JBBCIR010000013.1, on the reverse strand, counting down.
CAACAGGGCGATCCGCGGCGTGCTCATGGCGGCGACCCCTCCCACGGCCATCATGACCGGTCTCCCGCGCGGAATCGACGTTTTTCCGCGCGGACGCGGCCTCGAATCCAAGTCACCCACGCCGTATGTTCGTGACCAGTCCCCGCGCCCGCGCCCGACCCCATGGAGAACGCCAAGGCCATGCCCGCCGAACCCCGCGTCGCCTGGGAGCAGCGCTGGCACCCCTTGCGGGAGGAGTGGATCCTCTTCACGCCCCACCGCGGCGGCCGCCCGTGGATCGGCGAGACCCACAAGCCGGCCGACGTCGACCCGCCCTCCCACGACCCGACCTGCGCCCTCTGCCCCGGCAACAGGCGCCTCCGCGGCGAGAACCCGCCCTACTCCGGCGCGTACTGGTTCACCAATGACCTCCCCTGCTTCGGGCCCGACGCCCCGTCGGTCTCCGGCGGCGACGAACTGTATCGCACGCGAGACGCGCGCGGCACGGCCGAGGTCGTCTGCTACCACCCCGACCACGGCAAGACGTTCGTCGACCTGACCGACGCCGAGGCCGCCGCCGTCGTGGACCTCTGGGCCGAGCGCCACGCCGCGCTGGCCGCCCGGCCCGAGGTCGATCACGTCCTCGTCTTCGAGAACAAGGGCGCCCTGGTCGGCACGTCGAACCCGCATCCCCACTGCCAGATCTACGCCGGCGGCCTGATCTACGGCCACGTCGAACGCGAGGCCGCCGCCGCCCGCCGACACTTCGATCGGACGGGGGAATACCTGGGCCAGGAGGTCCGGGCCCGCGAGGAAGCCGGCCCGCGCGTGATCGCCGCCAACGATCATTTCCTGGCGTGCGTCCCCTGGTTCGCCCGGTACGCCTACGAGGTCTTCATCCTCCCCCGTCGCCAGGTCGCGTCGCTGGCCGACCTCTCGCCCTCGGAGCGGGGGGCGCTCGGGCTGATGATCCGCGAGGTCGCCACGCGATACGACAACCTCTGGCGAATGCCGATGCCCTACGTGATGGCGATCCACCAGGCCCCGACGGACGGGGAGGACCATTCCACCTTCCCGTTCCACGTCGAGTTCCATCCCCCGTTGCGGAAGCCCGACACGATGAAGTACCTCGCCGGCCCAGAGATCGGCGGCGGTTCCATGACCAACGAGTCCGACCCCAACGAGAAGGCCGCCGAGCTTCAGGCGGCGGGCGGCCCCCATTATAAAAGGATGGCTCGATGACGAACGCGGACGAGGATCGGGCGCGAGGCCTCCTGTGCGGGCTCCAGGATCGCATCCGGGACGCGGTCCTCGCGGCGCGCGACTCTCACGCCGCGGAGGAGCTGGCCGAGGTCGCCGAGGTCACCGCCGCCGACACCATCTACCGCATCGACAAGATCAGCGAGTCGGCCGTCATCGCCTGGTTCGAAGCGAACTGGCCCGCCGACCTCCCCGTCGAGCTGGTGATGGAAGGGGTGGAGGACCACGTCCCCACCTTCCCCGCCGGGACTCCCGTCGACCGCGCGGCGTTCACGTGCATCCTCGACCCCATCGACGGGACGCGCGGGCTGATGTATGACAAGAGGTCCGCGTGGGTGCTCGCGGCGCTGGCGCCGCGGAGGGGAGGGTCGGCGACACTGGCGGACGTCCGGGTCGCGGCGATGACCGAGCTGCCGACCAGCAAGCAATGGGCGTCCGACCAGGTCAGCGGCATCCGGGGCCGAGGCCCCTCGGGGCTGGTCGCCGAACGGGTGGACATCCGCGACGGCGCCCGTCGGCCGATCTCGCTCCGCCCCTCCCGCGCGACCGACTTCCGCCACGGCTTCGCCGCCCTCGCCCGGTTCTTCCCCGAGGGCAAGGCGCTGCTGGCGCAGGTCGAGGAGCGGCTTTGGCGCGAGTTGCACGGGCCTGGCGGCGGGGGCTCTCCGGTTGTGTTCGAAGACCAGTACCTCTCGACTGGCGGCCAGCTCCACGAGCTTCTCGTCGGCCACGATCGCATGATCGGGGACCTGCGCCCCATGGCCCACCGCAAGCTCGGGATCGAGTCCGCCCTGGTCTGCCACCCCTACGACATCTGCGCGGCGATGCTCCTGCAAGAAGCCGGCGGCGTGGTGGAGCAGCCCGACGGCCGGCCCCTCGACGCCCCGCTCGACACGACGTCGCCGGTCTCGTGGATGGGCTACGCCAACCCCGCCCTCGCGGCCCAGGTCCGGCCGATCCTGGCCCGGCTGATGGAGGAACTCCTCCGATGACCCCTCCCCCCTGGCTGGGCGAGGCCCCCGGCCGGCTCGACTTCCTGGGAGGCGTGGCCGACTACAGCGGCTCGCTCGTCCTCCAGACCCCCATCCGCGCGACGACCCGCGTCGCGATCACGCCGACCGCCCAGCCCCGCCTGCGCGTCGCGAGCGACCAGGAGGGCGTCGTGGAACTCCCCTCGCCGGACCCCGACGAATTGGTCCCCCCGTCCGGCGAGGTCGCGCCGCTGGTCGCCTGGCTGGACGCCCACGACGCCCCGCGCTGGGCCCGCTACCCGCTAGGATGCCTGTTCCTCTTCGGCCGCGCCATGGGGTGGCGGCCCGAAGGCGGCCTGTCCATCGAGATCAAGACCGACGTGCCGACGTCGATGGGGGTGAGCAGCAGCGCGGCGCTGGAGGTGGCGACGCTCCGGGCGCTCGAGGCGGGCTCGGGCCGCCGGTTCGAGGGGACCGCGCTGGCGAGGCTGGCGCAGCTGGCCGAGAACGAGGTCGTCGGCGCCCCCTGCGGGCTGATGGACCAACTCGCCGCCGCGCACGGCGTCCCCGGCTCGCTCCTGCCGATCCTCTGCCGCCCCGACGTGCTCCGCGAACCGGTCCCGCTCCCCGAGGGGGCGATCGTCGCCGGCTGGCCCAGCGGCGTGAGGCACGCGGTCTCGGGCCCGGAATACGCCACGGCGCGGACGGCCGCCTTTATGGGCAAGCGGATGCTGGAAGTGGCCCTCGGGCGGCGGATCGACCACCTCGCGGAGCTGCCGCCATCGGTCGTCGGCGGCGTCACGGCCGACGACCTGCCCGGCTGGATCACCGGCGCGGAGTTCCTCGCCCGATTCGGTTGGCTCGAAGACCCGAGGTCGGACGTGGACCCCGATCGTCGCTACCCCGCTCGGGCGGGCACCGAGTTCGCCGTCGGCGAGAACCACCGCGGCGACCTGGCCGAGCGACTGCTCCGCGCCTGGGGCGCCGACCGGGCCGGGACGCTCCGGGTCGTGGGGGAGTTGATGTACCAGTCGCACCTGGGATACGGCTCGATCGGCCTGGGCTCGCCGGAGACCGACGCGATGGTCGAGGCCGTCCGCGGCATGGGCCCCGGACGCGGCTTTTACGGGGCGAGGGCCAGCGGCGGCGGTTGCGGCGGGACGGTCGTGGTCCTGCTGGAGGCCGCGTCGCTTGTCGAGCTTCGCCGGCTGGCCGAACGGGCGGGGACGCCCGCGTTGATACTCTGACCCATCATCACCCTTTAGCGGAATCCCTCCCGATGCTGATCGCGCAAGCCCACTCCGCCTCGACCCTCACCGGCCTCGACTGGCTGGTGGTCGGCACGTACTTCGGACTCCTGCTCGCCGTGGCCTTGTGGGTCATCCGCAAGGGGAAGGAGACGGCCGACGACTACTTCCTGGCGGGGCGCAACCTCTCCTGGTGGGTGGTGGGGGCGTCGATCTTCGCCTCCAACGTGGGATCGGAGCACGTCGTCGGCCTGGCCGGGTCGGGGGCGGCCGACGGCGTGGCGATGGCGCACTACGAGCTGCACGCCTGGTGCGTGCTGGTGCTGGCCTGGGTCTTCGTGCCCTTCTACAGCCGCTCGATGGTCTTCACGATGCCGGAGTTCCTGGAGCGCCGGTTCTCGCCCGCCTCGCGATACGTCCTGTCGGTCGTGTCGATCGTGATGTTCATCGTGTCGAAGATCGCCGTGGGGGTCTTCGCGGGGGGCGTGGTCTTCGCCACCCTGCTGCCGGAAGTCAGCCTGGACCTGGGCGGGGTGGTGATCGACAGCTTCTGGCTCGGGTCGATCCTGGTGATCCTGCTGACCGGCCTGTACACCGTCCTGGGGGGCATGCGGGCGGTGGCGTACAACGACGCCGTGCAGACGGTCGTCCTGATCCTGGGCTCCGCGGCGCTGACGATCTACGGCCTCTACACCCTGGGCGGATGGGGCGAGCTGCGGCGGCTCTGCGGGTCGGACATGTTCAACCTCTGGCGTCCCCTGATCCCGGCCGGGGTGGAGGGGACGTGGGCCCCGGTCCTGGAGACGGACGCCGCGGGCCGGGTGGTCCGGCAGGCGTGGTACTTCAACGGGGACTACCCCTGGCTCGGCATGCTGTTCTGCGCCCCGATCATCGGCCTTTGGTACTGGTGCACCGACCAGTACATCGTCCAGCGGACCCTTGGCGCGCCCGACCAGAGGACGGCGCGGCGCGGGAGCATCTTCGCGGGTTTCCTGAAGCTGCTCCCGGTCTACCTGTTCCTCGTCCCGGGCATGATCGGCTTCGCGCTGGCCAAGAGCGGCAAGGTGCCGGGGCTGGAGGCGATGGTCACGGCCGACGGCCAGCCCGTCCCGCGCGAGGCCCAGGCGGTCTTCCCGCTGCTGGTGAAGCACCTGCTGCCGACGGGGCTGCGGGGGCTGGTGGTGGCGGGGCTGCTGTCGGCCCTGATGAGCTCGCTGGCCGGCGTCTTCAACGCCTGCTCCACGCTGTTCACAGTAGACCTGTACCAGAAGTGGCGGCCCCAGGCGTCGCAGGCGCGGGTCGTCCGCGTGGGCCAGATCGCGACCGCCGGCACGGTGGTCATCGCGCTGGCGTGGCTGCCGGTGATCCAGGGCGCGCGCGGGCTGTACAACTACCTGCAAGCCGTGCAGGGCTACCTGGCGCCGCCGATCTTCGTGGTCTTCTTCATGGGCGTGACGTTCAAGCGGCTCAACGGCCGCGGCTGCTTCTGGGCGATGACCATCGGCTTCCTGATGGGCGCCTTCCGCATGCTCGTGGACACGCCCGTCACGCTGGGCCTGAAGGGGTACGAGAACGGCTACGCGCCGGGGTCGTTCCTATGGATCGTGAACAACATCTACTTCCAGTACTTCAGCGTCCTCATCGCGATCGTCTCCGCGACGGTCCTGGTGGTCGTCAGCTACCTGACCCCCGCGCCCGATTACGAGCGCATCCGCGGCCTGACCTTCGCGACCGCGACGGACGAGGACCGCGCCCGCACCCGGGCGAGCTGGGACTGGACCGACGTGGTCGCCTCGGCCGTGGTGCTGGCCGGGATCCTGTTCGCCTACGTCTACTTCCGCGGCTGAGAGGGGGAACGATGAGCGGGATGATCCACCTGACGCTGGCCCTCGCGTTGGCGGCCCTCGGCGCGGACGAGCCGGCGTCCCTGCGGGCGAAGTTCGGCCCGAACTTCGTCGTCGGGGTCGCCCTCGGCGGCCGGGTCCCGGACGACTACTCGGAGGCGGAGCACCGGCTGATCCTGGAGCAGTTCGGGGGCGTGACCGCCGAGAACTCCATGAAGATGCGGGCGATCCAGCCCCGCGAGGGGGTGTTCCGCTTCGACGAGGCCGACGCCCTGGTCGACTTCGCCGAGCGGAACGGCCTCCAGGTCCACGGCCACACCCTGCTCTGGGCGAAGGACGATACGACCCCGCGCTGGTTCTTCCGCGACGGCGACGGGCCGGCCTCGCGCGAGCTGGTCCTCTCCCGGCTGGAGACGCACGTCAAGACGGTGGTCGCGCGCTATCGCGGCCGGATCGCCTCGTGGGACGTCGTCAACGAGGCGCTGGACGACTCGGGGCCGTATCTCCGGCCCTCGGGCTGGACGACCATCGTCGGGCCCGATTTCATCGCCAGGGCGTTCGAATGGGCCCGCGAGGCCGACCCCGACGCCCGGCTCGTCTACAACGACTACGGGGTCGAGTCGCCCCGCAAGCGCGAGGCGCTCCTGCGCCTTGTCCGCGAGCTGCGGGAGCGGAAGGCCCCGATCGACGCCGTCGGGATCCAGGGGCACTGGGAGGTCGACCGCGTCCCCTTCCGCGACATCGAGGCCCTCATCGACGCGCTGGACGCCGAGGGGCTCCCGACGATCGTCTCCGAACTAGACCTGGGCGTCGTGCCGAGCGCGCCCTGGTGGGGGGCCGACCCGAGTCGACGCGCGGAGATCGCCAGGAAGGATGCCCTCGCCGACGGATGCCCGCCTGAGTTGTTGGAGAGGCAGGCCGAGCAGTACGCCCGGCTCTTCAGCCTGTTCGTCGACCGTTCCGCATCCATCGACCGCGTGACCTTCTGGAACCTGCACGACGGCCGGAGCTGGCTGAACTACTTCCCCTGGCGACGCACGGAGCACCCCCTCCTCTTCGACCGCGACGCCGAGCCGAAGCACGCCTTCCGCGCCGTCATGGGGGTCGAGGTGGACCAGTAAGCCTCAGCGCCCGCGACGGCCGCCGAACCGTTCGGCCGAGTATGGCGCGGGGTCGAGATGAGGCGTCGCCCCGGTCGCGACCTCGGCCGCGAGCCTTCCCGTCGCGGTGGCCATCGACATCCCCAGCATGTTGTGGCCCGCCGCGACGACGACGTTGCCCAGCGTCGGACTCGGCCCGATGATCGGCAGGCCGTCGGGCGTCATGGGCCGCCAGCCGGCCCATTCCTCCTCGGGCTCGCCGATCGGCCGGGTCCTGAGGTAGCGGGCCGAGGTCTCCGTCAGGACCCCCAGGCGTTTGCGATTGATCGAGGCGTCGCGGCCGGCGAACTCCATCATCGAGCCGACGCGGAACCCGTCGCGGAACGGGGTCGCGGCCACGCGGTCCTCCTCGAAGATCATCGGCAGACGGGGCGGGTCCTCGACCTCGCGATACGTCAACGAGTACCCCTTGCCCGGCTGGATCGGGACGCGGCAGCCGATCTCGCGCGCCAGCGTCGGAGTCCACGCCCCGGCGGCGACGATCACATCGTCGGCCGGGATGTCGCCGACGGCCGTCCGGACGGCGGTCGCCCGGCTCCCTTCGCGGACGATCCCCGTCGCCGCGCGGTGTTCATGGATCGTCACGCCGAGCCCCGCGAGCACCCGCCGCATCTCGGCCATCAGCCGATCCGGGCGTAGGTGGGCGTCGCGCTCGTAAAGCCATGCCCCGGCCAGTCCCGGGCGGAGCGCGGGCTCCATCTCGGCCAGTTCGGCCGGCTCGATCCGGCGCGCCGGCATCTCGAACCGCTCGCTCAGGAGGCGGTCGACCTCCGCGTAATGATGCATCACCGACGGCGACCGGAAGACGAACAGCAGGCCGTCGGTCCGCCAGTCGCAGTCGATGCCCTCGTCGCGGATCAAGTCGTCGTAGAGGGATCGCGACGACCGCAGCAGCGCCGAGATCGCCGCGCCGGCGGATAGCATGTCCGGCTCGTTGCACCGGCGGGCGAACGCGAGGAACCACCCGGGATTTCGCAGGAGGACGCCCGGCTTGAGGCGGATCGGCGAGTTCCGGCGGGCCATGACGCGCAGGATCGTCCGCAGCGCCCCCGGCGCGGCGAGCGGCAGGGCGTGGCTCGGGCAGATGTAGCCGCAGTTGGCGCGCGAGCAGCCCGAGCCGAACCCGGCCGCGTCGATCAGCGTGACCGACCGCCCCGCCCTGGCCAGGTAGTACGCGCAGCACGCCCCGACGACCCCGCCGCCGACGACCACCGCCCGCCTGGTCTCGCTCATGGCAGGAGCCCTTCCCCGAACGGATCCGCGGGGTCGATCAGCAGCGTCGCCTCCCCGGTGACGTACGCCTCCCCGGCGATGACGGGATGAATCCGCCCCCCCTCGCCCGGCCGGTACGAACCCTCGAAGACGCTGCCGACCACGCTCTCCTGCCGCCACGCCTCGCCCGGCGCGAGCTTGCCGTCGGCCGCGAGGCAGGCGAGCTTGGCGCTGGTGCCGGTGCCGCAGGGACTCCGGTCGTAGGCCATGCCGGGGCAGAGGACGAAGTTCCGCGCGTGGTTGTTCGTGTCCGCCGGCGGCCCCATTAGCTCCACGTGGTCGATCTCCGCCCCGTCGGCACCGGTGACGCCGGACGCCTCCAGCGCCTCGCGGATACTCGCGGCCCGCGCGGTCAGCGCGGCCACGTCGTCCAGGACGATCGGAGCCCCGACCGGCGCGAGGAAGAACCAGTTGCCCCCCCAGGCCACGTCCCCAACGACCGGGCCGTCTCCCCGGACGTCCACGCTCACGTCCCGGCGATATCGATAGCTCGGCACGTTCTCGACCGAGACGCGCGCCCCGCCGTGGTACTCGAAACCCACGACGCCGACGGGGGTATCGAGCCTGTAGCGGCCCGGCCCGATCCTCCCCAGGTAGGCCAGCGCGACCGCCAGGCCGATCGTCCCGTGCCCGCACATGCCCAGGACGCCGACGTTGTTGAAGAAGATCGCGCCGGCCACGCACCCCGGCTCATGCGGCGGGACGATCAGCGCGCCGACGAGGACATCGGAGCCGCGGGGCTCGTTCACGACGGCCGATCGGAACCGGTCGAACCGCTCGCGGAACAGGTCGCGGCGGGCCGATAGCGGGCCGTCGCCCAGGTCGGGGCCGCGGCCGACCACGACGCGGGTCGGCTCGCCGCCGGTGTGGGTGTCGATCACCTGGATGCGTCGCATCGCGCCTCCTCAGCCCTTCGGGCGAGTCTCGATCCCGCGTCGGATGATCGCCAGGATGCGTTCGCGCTCCTCGCCCGCCAGAGGCTTGCGGGGCTCGCGGACCCACTCCGTACCCAGGCCGGCCTCTTGCGTCATCAGCTTGATGTACTGGACGAACTTGGGGTGGGTGTCCAGCTTCATCAGCGGCGAGAACCATCGGTAGAGCGCGCGGGCCTCGTCCCAGCGGCCGGCTTGCAGGAGGTCCCAGAGCCGTTGGTTCTCGGCCGGGAACGCGATCCCGGAGCCGGCGACCCAGCCGTCGAGGCCGTGGACGGAAGACTCGAGGATGAGGTCGTCGACGCCGACGAACAGATCGAAGCGGTCGCCGAGCAGCAGGCGGATCTCGATGATCCGCCGGGGGTCGGACGAGCTTTCCTTCACGGCGATGAGGTTGGGTATGTCGGCGAACTCGGCGAGCCGCGTCGGGGTTATGTCGACGGTGTAGGCGATCGGGTTGTTGTACAGCATCCACGGGAGGTCGGTCGCCGCGCCGACGGTCCGGAAGAAGGCGTCGGCCTCGGCGTTGTCCGGGCGGTAGACCATCGGCGGCATGATCATGAAGCCGGCGGCGCCCGCCCTGGCGAAGTCGCGAGCCGCGCGGACGGCCTTCGCGGTCGAGGTCTCGGCGATCCCGACGACCACCGGCACCTTGCCCCCCGCGGCGCGGACGGCGGTCCGGACGACCTCCACCTTCTCGTCGGGCTCCATCGCCTGGTTCTCGCCCAGGGAGCCGCACATCACGAGGCCGCCGACGCCCGACTCCACCATCGCCTCGACGTGCCGGCCGGTCCCCGCCGCGTCGAGCGACTGGTCCTCGTGGAATTGCGTCGTCATCGCCGGGAACACGCCCAACCATCGCTGTCGCATCGGCCTACCCCCCCGCGTTCGGTCGTCGAACAAGGGCTCCATCCTATCGCGGCGGCCCTCGGCGATCTTGGCGCTTCACGCCTCCTCGACTCGATTCCGCGCATAATGGGGCGACGGCCGCGCGTGATCGTCGCCCGGAACGTGGAGCATCCCATGGCGGAGTCGGCCGTGTCGGATCTGTTCGGCTCGCTCGCCTCGCCGTTCACCGGCGAGGAGTTGTTCGATCGCCTCGACGACCTGGTCTATTTCGTGAAGAACCAGCGGGCCGAGTACGTCGTGGTGAATCGGACGCTCGCGGAGCGCTGCGGCGAGCGCGACAAGCGCGCGATCCTCGGCAAGACCGCGGAGGAGGTCTTCCCCGGCCCGCTCGGCCGCTCCTATCGCGAGCAGGACGAGGCCGTGCTCCGCGCCGGCGCGGCGGTCGTCGACCAGCTTGAACTGCACATCTACCCCGGCCGCGATCAGGGCTGGTGCCTCACGAACAAGCTCCCCCTGTGGGGGCCGGAGGGGCGGATCGTGGGGCTCGTCGGCTCGTCGCGCGATCTCCATCCCCCCTCCGAGCGCGACGAGGGCTACGAGGAGGTCGCCCAGGCCGTCCAGCACGCCCGCGACCACCCCGACGAGCGCCTGACGCTGGCGTCGCTCGCCGCGGCGTCCGGCCTCTCGGGATACCAGTTCGACCGACGCATCCGCCGGCTGTTCCGCCTATCCACCGGGCAGTTGCTCCTCAAGCTGAGGATGGACGCCGCCTCGGGACTCCTCCGCGGCACCGACCGCCCCGTCGCCGAGATCGCGCTGGCCTGCGGCTACTCCGACCAGAGCGCCTTCGCCCGCCAGTTCCGCCGGACCATCGGCCTGACCCCGCTCGAATACCGATCCGCCGGCCGCGCCGGCACGAAGGCCAAGGGGGGCTAGCGAGCCCGGACGGCGTCACCCCACGACAGGCGACCGGCCGCGAGGCTCCGCGTCGTTTCGGCCGGATCGGATCAGGGCCCATCCGATAGCGATCATGCCGAGGCCGCCCACCGCGAGGAATCCGTAATCCCACGCCGATTCGCCGAGCCTCTGGACGACGTTGTGGATCTTGAGGACGTGGTGGTCGACGACCCCCTCGACGAGGTTGAAGACGCCCCAGCCCAGGAACAGCGAACCGACGAAGGTCCGGCTCGACCAGGGGACGTCGGCCCGCCCGCCGGCGCGCCAGAGGAGCGCCAGGCCCAGGGCGGTCATGACCCAGCAGAGGGCGTGGAAGAGGCCGTCCCAGAACATGTTGATCTCGACATTCACCAGCGTCGTGGGGGGGTACTTGCCCGACAACAGGTTGTGGACCTGCGTGATCTGGTGGAGCACGATCCCGTCGAGGAAGCCCCCCAGGCCCGCTCCGATCAGCGTCCCGGCCGAGACGAGCGGCCCGCGATTCGTTGCCTCGGTCATCCCCCGCCTCCCTCGATCGGTCGATGGGCCTCGCCCGTCGTCCCCCGCGACGAGAGCCCGAAGTGCAGGGCCGCCGCGACGCCCAGCACGATCGGGAACGGCGCCAGCGTCACCACGAGGTTCGGGCCGAAGTCCTCGCCGAAGATCCCGGCGCGCACCTTCCTGCCCGTGTCGGTGTCGCAGACCGGGCAGGCGTCGGCCACGCCCGCGAGGCAGGACGCGTAAAGGCACCAGGAGGCGAGTCGGCGGAGTCGCTTCATGTCGTCCTACCTCGGCCGCCGTGGGGGACGGAGGGCGAATCGTGGTCGCCCCCGACGGCACGCACTTTTTATTCCCACCGCGGTCACTCGTCGGATCGGCCCGCCGCCGCGGCCTCCAGGTCGAGCAAGAGCCGCGCCACGGCGACCTCCTTCGCCTTGGCCTCCACCTCGACGGTGGCGTCGAGATCGCGCCAGCAGTCGGGGAAGTCGGCGGGGTCGATGAAGTCGTGATGGCGTTCGGGGCGGGGTCCGTCCCAGCCGGCGATGGGGCTGGAGATGTGGAACATGGGCTCGCGGTCCCAGGTCTCCAGGGCCGCGGCGGTGGCCTCCTCGACGGTGAGGCCGTCGGGGTTGCAGCGATGGTGATGGGCGTCGTACACGAGCGGGATCCCGGCCGATCGGCAGATCGGGAGCAGGTCCGACGGCGTGTAGACGCGGTCGTCGTTCTCGACCGTCAGACGCGACCGGGCTCGTGGCGAGAGGAGGTCGAGCGCCCTGGCGAAATCGGCCAGCGCCGTGATCTTGTCGCCGAAGGCCCCGCCGCCGTGGATGTTGATCACGTCGGCGCCGATCCACTCGGCGACCTCGGCCTGATACTCCAGCTCGCGGACCGACGCGGCGACCACCTCCGGGCGTCGCGAGTTGAGCACCACGAACTGGTCGGGGTGGAAGCAGGTCCGAAGGTTCCTGGACCGCGCGAATTCGCCGCAGGCGCGGAAGCGGGCGACGATCGCCTCGGCGTCGCCCAGCGCCGCGACGTCGTAGGCGAACGTCGGCTGCGTCTTCAGCGGCAACACCTGGCTGTTGACCCGGAAGCAGCCGATCCCCGACGCCGCGCAATATCGCAACGCCGCGAGCAGGGCGTCGGCGTTCGCGAGGCAGAGGGCCGAGAGCCGCGAATCCGCCTCGGCCCGGTCCAGTCGCGATAGCGCCGCCGCCGTGGCCGTTCGGAACTTGATCGGCTCGTCGCGGAACGCACAGCAGAGTCCGAGTCGGATCATGCGCGGTCTTCTCGATTAATTTCGGTACGGCGATAAGTGGAGCCTTGCACGCGAGCCTCATGGCCACTACAACTGTCTATCGTCGCGGCCAGCCTCTCGCCGCGGTCTCCCAATTCCTTAAGCCGTTCGCGGTCGGCGCGGCGCCGATGACCAGTCTACTCCACGGAGGCGGCATGCGGATCTGGCTCGGAATCGCACTCCCGCTCGCCCTCGCCTGCCTGGCCTCGTTTCCGGTCGCCCGGGGGCAGGACGCCCGGCCGACGGATCCCGACAAGGTCTCCAACGACGACCCCGCCAGGCCGTTCCAGATGCCCCCGGCCACGACCGAGGTCAAGGAGGCCCTGGAGGACTTCGACCGCTTCCGCGAGCGGGGCGCCTGGGAGCGGGCCTTCAAGGCCCTCTACTCGATCAACGAGGACCAGGCCCGGCGGTTCGTCGACGGCGCCGACGGCTTCATCATACCCGTCGCCCGCAAGCGCCGAGAGGTCCTCTCCGCGCTGCCCCCCGAGGGGCAGTCCGCCTATCGGCTGTTCCACGACGCCGAGGCCCAGAAGCTGTTCGACCAGGCCCAGGGGGACGCCGAGAAGGCCAACCTGGAACGGCTCTTCTCGGCCTACTTCACCACGACCGTCGGCGCGAAGGCGGCCGACCGGCTGGGGGATCTCTACTTCCAGGAAGGCCGGTTCGACCGCGCGGCCGATTGCTGGCTCGCCGTGCTGAAGCGGAACGACGTCGACCTCCCCCCCGCCCCGCTGGCGGTCAAGGCGGCCGTCGCCCTCGCCCGCGCCGGCCGGCGAGCGGAGTTCGCCGAGCTGCGGGAGGAGATCGAGGACCGTCACCGCGACGAGTCCGTCGACGTCGCCGGCCGGACGGAGTCGGCCCCCGAGGCGCTCCGACGAATCCTCGAGGCCGGCCGCTCGCCCGAATCGCCGGCCGTCGCCGCCGCGGCCCCGGACGCCGGCCCGATCGCCCCGGCCGAGGGCGTCGCCCCGGCCTGGCGGTTCCTGATCGCCGAGACGATCGAGGCCGGCATGGGGACGATCGAGCTGAACCAGTGGCGCGCCGGGGCGCTGTCGTCGGCCGCGCCGGCGGCGAGCGTCGACGGCGGGAGGCTCTACCTCAACTTCCTCGGCCGCATCCTGGCCCTGGATCTGGAGACGGGCAAGCTCCTCTGGCGCACCGGGTCGTTCCACGACCTCCGGCGGTTCGCCTCGCAGCCCATGGGCCAGATGCTCGACCCCGAGCGCTACGCGATCCTCGCGCGGGGCAAGCGGCTGTGGACCGTCTCGCGCGACCCGAAGGACCAGAATTATTCCGCCGCCTACCAGCTCGAATGCCGGAACGCCGAGGACGGCGAGGTCCTCTGGAAGCTGGCCGAGCTCCCCGACCTCGCCGGCTACGAGCCGACCGGCCCCCCCCTGCTCGCCGACGACGCGCTGTTCGTCCCGGCGAAGTCCCAGCAGGGCCAGCCGCTGCCGCAGCAATGGGTCCTGGCCCTGCGGCCGGAGGACGGCCGATTGCTGTGGAAATCCGAGGTCGCCGTCTCGCGCCAGGCCGAGCAGCACGTCTACTACTCCAACCGCCGCGAGTCGAAGGCCCAGGTCCGGCTGCTGCTCCGGGCCGGCTCGCTCTACGTCGACACCCACGCCGGGATCCTCGCGCGGCTCGACGCCGACTCGGGCGCGCTCGAATGGGGGTACGGCTACGAGACCGCCCCGCTGGAGACCGAGCGTTACTTCTCCTACGGCAACCAGCAGCAGGAGCCCCAGGCCGCCGGCGAGGCCCCGGTCGACCGCGACGGCGCGCTGATCTTCAAGGGGGCGAAGTCGAGCCGCGTCTACGCGATCGACCCCGACCGGATGGCCGTCTCCTGGCGGCGCCCCATCGGCAAGGCGGCGAGGATCGCCGCCGTGGAAGGCCGGACGATCTACCTCGGGGGCGAGGAGCTGTCGGCGCTCGACGCGGAGACCCGCGAGCTGCGATGGGCCGTCCGCCTCCCCGGCGGGAGCTATCGCGGGAACGTGATCGCCCGCCCCGACGGCGTCTGGCAGGCCACCCCGCGCGGGGTGTTCGAACTCGACCCGGCCGACGGGACCGTCCGCCGGATCTTCCGCGGCGACGACCTCGGCGTCGACTCGGCCGACCTGATCACGACCCCGGATCGGGTCCTGATCGTCTCCAACCGCGCGATCACCGCGTACCCCCGGCGGCCGGACGACGCGCCGGCGAACCCCAAGGAGAACGCCCCGCGATGAGCCCCCCCCGCGCATTCGGGAACGGCCCCGGCCCCGGCCTCGTGCTGGCCCTGGCGCTCGCCCTCGCGGCGACCTCTCCCCGCCCCGTCGCCGCCCAGGGCGTCCGCGACGAAGGATTGAGCGTCGTCGGCAAGGGGAGCGCCCGCGCGAAGCCGACGGCCGCGGAGATCGACCTGGACGTCTCCGCGACGGCCGAGCTGACAGGCGACGCCATCGTGAAGTTCCGCGACGCCGTCAAGCGCGTGCGCGACGCCTTCGCCGCGCTGAAGCTCCCCGACGTCGCGATCGAGGAGCGAGGGCCGGCCGTCAGCCAGAAGGGCGCCGCCTTCAACCCCTACATGGGCATGGACATGGGGGCGCGGGCCAAGACCAGGACCGAGGTCCAGCTCTCCCGCAAGCTCGTCGTGAAGGTGTCGGGCATCGAGTCGATGGAGGAGGAGGCGGTCCTCCAGCTCGTCGGCCGGCTGATCGACGTCGCCCAGGACGCCGGCGCCCAGGTCGGCCCGCGGGTCGACCCCTACACGGCCTATCGCTACGACATCTCGACGAACTCCAGCCTGGTCCGCTTCGTCGTCGAGGATTACGACAAGATCCGCGAGGAGGCCTTCGCGAAGGCCGCCGCCGACGCCCGCGCCAAGGCCGAGCGCCTGGCCCGGCTCAACGGCGTGGAGCTTGGCGCCGTCCAGTCCGTCCGCGAGAACGCCGACGCCCAGCCCCAGCAGCGGGTCTACATCTACAACTTCCAGGATCAGTCGGGCGACGCCGACGAGCAGCGCGAGCGTCTGACGTCCCCGAAGTTCCAGGCCGTGCCCATCCAGGTGGAGCTGTCGGTCCGGTTCGCGATCACGCCCGTCGCGGGGGCCAAGCCGTGACCGCCCCGTCGCGTCGCCACTTCCTGAGGCTCGCGGGCGCCGCCGCGCCGGCGCTCGCGGTCGGGGGGGGCTGGCCCTGGCTCGCCCCGTCGGCCCCGGCGGCCGAGGAGGTCCTGCCCAAGCACGTCACGCCGGAAGCGATCAGCGCCGTGGTGAAGGGCCTGGACTTCCTCGCGGCGCAGCAGGCCGACGACGGCTCGTGGATCACCGGCGGCGGCCAGACGTATCCCGTCGCGATGACGGGCCTCGCCGGCACGGCGCTGCTGGCCCACGGCGACGGCCCCACGCGCGGGAAGTACTCGCGGAACGTCCAGGGGGCCGTCGAGTACCTGGTGCGCTGCGGGACCGAGTCCGGCCTGATCACCGGCCCCGGCGAGGACGGCGGCATCCCGATGCACGGCCACGGCTTCGCGCTGCTGTTCCTCGCCAGCGTCTACGGGATGATCACCAAGGAGTCGCTGCGGAAGCAGGTCCAGACCGTGATCCGCAAGGCCGTGACCCTCACCAGCCAGGGGCAGAGCGGCGCCGGCGGCTGGACCTACACCCCCGGCGGCGGCGACGAGGGCTCGGTCACCGTCACCCAGGTCCAGGCGCTCCGCGCGGCGCAGAACTCGGGATTCCTGGTGCCGCGATCGGTCATCGAGGAGGCCGTGCGCTACCTGGACAAGTGCCGCACGCCGGAGGGGGGCATCCAGTACTCGCTCGCGAGCGCCACCGGCCCCCGGCTGGCGATCTCCGCCGCGGCGGTCGCCACCCTCTACAACGCGGGCCAGTTCGACGGCCCCATCGCCACGGACTGCCTGAAGTACGTCTGGGACCAGTTCCGCGCCTCCGAGGGCTGGAGCAAGGGGGGAGGGCACGACTACTACGCCCACCTCTACGCCGCCCAGGGCTTCTACATGGCCGGCGACGAATACTGGGACGAGTACTTCCCCAAGGCCCGAGACCAGCTGCTGGCCCAGCAGCAGCCCGACGGCTCCTGGAACGGCGACGGCATCGGCCAGGTGTACGGGACCTCGATCGCCGCCGTCATCCTCCAGCTGCCGTTCAAGTTCCTCCCCGTCTTCCAGCGCTGATCGAGAGAAAGGACGAGCCCTTGAGCACCGCCGTCGACGAGCCCGATCTCTCCGAGCTGGAAGAGCTCCGGACCATCCACGACGAACTCCGCCGCCAGATCGCCCTGCGCATCGTCGGCCAGGACGAGGTGATCGAGCAGCTGTTGATGGCCGTGTTCGCCCGCGGCCACTGCATCCTGGAGGGGGTCCCCGGCCTGGCGAAGACCCTGATGGTCCACGCGCTGGCCGACTCGCTCTCGCTGGAGTTCAACCGCATCCAGTTCACGCCCGACCTGATGCCCAGCGACATCACCGGCACGGAGGTCCTGCACGAGGACCGCCAGTCCGGGGCGCGGGAGCTTCGGTTCGTCCACGGGCCGATCTTCGCGAACCTGATCCTGGCCGACGAGATCAACCGCACGCCCCCCAAGACCCAGGCCGCGCTCCTGGAGGCGATGCAGGAGCGGCAGGTGACCGCCGGCGGACGCCGCCACGCGCTGCCCGACCCGTTCTTCGTCCTGGCGACCCAGAACCCGATCGAGCAGGAGGGGACCTACCCCCTGCCGGAAGCCCAGCTCGACCGCTTCCTGTTCAAGGTCTTCATCGACTATCCCAGCCCCGACGAGGAGCGCCGGATCTACCGGATGACCACCGGGGTCCAGGAGGACGAGATCAAGCCGGTCGTCGACGGCGAGCGGATCCGCAAGTTCCAGCGCCTGGTGCGCCGGGTGCCGATCTCGGACCACGGCATCGACTACGCGATGGACCTCGTCCGGGCCACCCGGGGGGCGAGGCACGGCGGCCCGGCGTTCGTCGACGAGTACGTCTCGTGGGGCGCCGGCCCCCGCGCGGGGCAGTCGCTGGTCCTGGCGGCCAAGGCCAGGGCGGCGCTCGCCGGCCGCCCGAGCGTCGCGATCGACGACATCCGGGCCGTCGCCCCGCAGGTGCTGCGGCACCGGATCGTCGTCAACTACAACGCCCAGGCCGACGGCCAGACCAGCGACGCCGTCGTCGCGCGGCTGCTCGACGAGGTCCCCGTCCGGAAGGGAGCGCCCGATGCCGCCGCCACGGCCGTATTCCGATCCTGACGCGGTCGCCCGGATCTCCGACCTGGCCCTGCGGTCGCGACGGCTGGTCGAGGGCGCCATCAGCGGCCTGCACCGCAGCCCGTTCC
Organism: Paludisphaera sp.; assembly: GCF_037189885.1. Classification (NCBI taxonomy): domain Bacteria; kingdom Pseudomonadati; phylum Planctomycetota; class Planctomycetia; order Isosphaerales; family Isosphaeraceae; genus Paludisphaera; species Paludisphaera sp. The sequence goes on along the minus strand of NZ_JBBCIR010000013.1, from coordinate 139,588 downwards.
ACGGCTTCAACGTCGAGTTCGCCGAGTACCGCGAGTACACCCCCGGCGAGGACCTCCGCCGCCTCGACTGGCGCGTCTTCGCCCGCTCCGACCGCCACTATATCAAGCAGTACGAGGAGGAGAGCAACGTCCGCGCGACCTTCCTCGTCGACGCCAGCGCGTCGATGAACTACAAGGGAGACCGCGCGGCGCTCAGCAAGTTCGACTACGCCTCCACGCTGGTCGTCGCCCTGTCCATGTTGCTCACGCGGCAGCAGGACCCCGTCGGCCTGGTGCTGTTCGACGAGAAGGCGACCACCAACGTCCCCCCGCGCGCCACCCAGGCCCAGGTGCAGCTCCTCGCGGGGATGCTCCAGGCCTGCCGCCCGGGGCGGAAGACCGAGCTCGGCGGCCTCCTGCGAAGCCTGGGCGACCAGTTCCGCCGCCGCAACATGATCGTCATCGTCTCCGACCTGCTGACCGACCTGGACTCGCTCTACCAGGGCCTGGACCGGCTCCGCTTCGGCGGGCACGAAGTGCTGCTCATGCAGGTGCTCGACCGCGACGAGCTGGACCTCCCTTTCGACGGCCCGACGCTGTTCGCGGACATGGAGGGGGACGAGGAGCTCTTCGCCGAGCCCCGCGCCTTCCAGCGGTCGTACCGGGCGGCCATGGACGACTTCCTGGCCGAGGTGCGCAAGGCCAGCGGGTCGCGCGGCTACGACCACGTCCGCTTCCTGACCGACGAGCCGCTCGCCGACGCCCTGAGCCGATTCCTCCACGCCCGGCTGGAATCCGGCCGGGTCGACCGCCGCCGTTGACGCGAACCCAGGCCACCATGGGGGCGACCGCCGCGCCATGACATTTCTGAGCCCGCTGCTGATCTGGGGCGCCCTCCTCGGCGCGATCCCCATCATCATCCACCTGCTGAACCGTCGCCGGTTCCGCCGCGTGGAATGGGCCCCCATGAAGTACCTCAAGCTGACGGTCCAGCGCAACCGGCGGCGGATCCAGCTCGAGGAACTCCTGCTGCTCCTGCTCCGGGTCGCCCTGCCCGTGCTGCTGTTCCTCGCCCTGGCCCGCCCCGTCCTGAGCCCGACCGGCCTGGAGCGCTGGGTCGGCGGCGGCGGGCGATCGAGCGAGGTCGTGCTGATCGACGACTCCCTGAGCATGGGCTACGCCGGGGAGGACGGCCCCGCCTTCCAGAAGGCGCTGCAAGTGGCCGGCGCGCTGCTGGGCGCCACGCCGGCGCGCGACCGCTGCACGGTCGCGACCGCCTCCTCCCCGAACGCGCCGGTGATCCACGACGTCGAGGCGTCCCGCCGCGAGGAGCTGGCCGCGGCCGTCTCGGGCGTGACGCAATCCGCGACCCACGCCGCCTGGCCGGCGGTCCTCGCGGGGGTCGACGACGTGCTGAAGTCCTGCACCTACCCGACCCGCCGCCTCACGATCGTCACCGACCTCCGCCGCGCCGGCTGGGACGCCGACGTCGCCGAGATGGCCCGGCGATGGGCCGACGAGGAGGTCGTCGTCCGCGTGGTCGACGTCGGCTCGGAGGCGACCTCGAACGTGGCGATCGAGTCGCTCGTCCCGCTCGAGCGGACGATCCTCGCCGGCGCGCCTTCCGCCTGGGAGGCCGTGATCCGCAACGACTCGCCGCGCGCCCTGGCGGGCGCGAAGGCCGTCCTCCGCGTGGACGACAAGCCGACCGAGGTGACGCTCCCGGAGATCAGGCCGGGCGAGACCGTCCGCGCCCCCCTCTCCGTGGCGTTCGCCGGCGCCGGGCCTCGCGAGTTCTCGTTGCAGCTCGCGGACGACGAGCTCCCCGCCGACTCCCGCCGCTGGGCGGCCGTCGCGGTGAAGGACTCGCTGCTGATTCGGCTGGTCGACGGCGAGCCCTCCACCGAGCCGTTCGCCTCCGAGGTCGACTTCCTCGCCGCCCCCCTGTCGATCGGCGTCGGCGCGGCGGAGGCGTGGCGGGTGGAGGTGCTGACCGACCACGACGACTTCGCCTCCCCCCGGCTGGAGACGCCCGACGTCCTCGTCCTGGCGAACGTCGCCGCCCCGACCCCCGAGCAGGCCGACCGCCTGCGGAGGCTGGTCCGCGAGGGGATGGGCCTGATGATCTTCCCCGGCGCCCGGACCGACCTGGGCCTGTACAACGACCTCTTCTTCGCCGCCGACGCCCCCCTGCTCCCCTTCCCGTTCAAGGCCACCTCCGACCAGGCCTTCCGCGGCCTGGCGATCGAGCCCGCGCGGCCCTCGCCGCTGGAACGGCTGCTGGAGCTGAAGGCGTCGGCATTCGAGCGCGTCCCGGTGCGCTGGATCGCCACCGTGGACGAGGCGGCCGGGATCTCCGGCGACAAGGCCGACGACGTCCGGACGCTCGCCCGCTGGAACGACCCGGACCGCTCCCCCGCCGTCGCCGAGCGCGTCGTGGGCGACGGCCGCGTCCTGCTCTGGACGACGACGGCCGACCGCGCCGGCAACGACTGGCCGGTGGAGCCCAGCTTCGTGATGGCGATCCGCGAGGCCGTCAAGGGGGCCTCTCGCGCGACGTCGGCGGCCAACACCGTCACGGCCGGCGAGCCGATCCGTCGCGTCGTCCATTCGAGCCACGAGGTCACCGGCGCCCAGCTGACGCCCCCCGAAGGGGGCGAGCCGGTCTCGCTGCCGGCCGTCCCGCAGCCCGACGACCCGACCGACGCCGAGGGCCCCTCGGCGCGGATCGACGTGGCCGACACCCGCCGCGCCGGCGCGTACCGGCTGTCGTGGGAGGAAGGCCCGCTCGGCACCCGCGAGGACGTCTTCGCCGCGAATCCCGACCCGCGCGAGAGCCGCCTGGAACGGATCGCGCCCGGCGAGGTCCGAAAGCTGATGGCGCCGCTGGACGTGGACGTGGTGGAGGCCCGCGGCGTGGAGTCGCTCGGCCCCGTCGGCCGCGAGATCTGGCGCGACCTGGCCGCCGCCCTGCTCGTGCTGCTCGTCGCCGAGGCGGCCTTCGCGGCGTGGGCGAGCCGATCCCGATGAGCACGAGGACGAGGACGAGGAAGCACCGGCAACGGGGGAAGCACGCGGCATGAACCGCTTCTGGCAATATCTCCTGGGAATCGAGCCCCCCTCGCCGGGCGCGACGCCGCCGGACGACGCGCGGCTGGAGTTCGCGTCGCTGCCCCAGGGGGCGTCGGCCGTCTGGCTCGCGCTGGCGGCGGTCGCCGTCGCGTGGCTCGTCTGGAGGCTCACGAACTGGGGCCGCAAGGATCTGACCGCGAGCCGCCGCGCGGCGCTCGCCGCGATCCGGCTGCTGGTCCTGGGCGCGCTGGCGACGATGCTGCTGGAGCCCGTCCTGGTCTTCGTCCGCCGGGAGGAATCCCCCTCGCGGCTGGCCGTGATCGTGGACGATTCCGAGAGCATGCGGTTCTCCGACCCCTACACCGACGCCGCCCGCGCCGCCGAGATCGCCGGCAAGCTCGGGGTCGAGGCCCGGGACGGCAAGACGGCCGTCGACCTCCTTCGAGAGACGCCCCGCCTGGCCCTCGTCCAAAAGGCCCTGGGCGCGAACCTAGAATCGCTGGCGAAGGGCCGCGACCTCCTGATCCACGACCTGGAATCGGCCGCGAGGCCCGGCGCGGGGGAGGCGGCGCGATCGCGGAAGCTGGACGACGTCGAGCCGAAGCGGGCCGTCTCGCCCGTCGGCGACGCGCTGCGGGGCGTGCTGTCGTCGCTCCGGGGCCAGCCGGTCGCGGGCGTCGTGATCGCCACCGACGGCCGGTCCAACGCCGGGGAGGATCCCACCCGGGTCGTGGAGGACGCGGTCCGCCGGCGCATCCCGATCTACGCGATCGCCGCCGGGGGGGACGAGGGCCCGCGCAACGTCCGCCTGGCGGAGTTGCAGGTCGATCCGGTCGTCTTCGCCCGCGACCCCACCACCGTCGCGGTCGTCGTCGACTCCCGCGGCCTCCGCGACGCCGAGGCGAACGTCGTCCTGGAGCGCCGGATCAACGACGGGGCATGGGAGCCCGTCGGCGCGCAACGCGTGGCGCTCGGCGAGGACGGCTCGCTCGCGCGGGTGTCGTTCCGCGTGACGCCCGCCGTGATCGGCGATTACGAGTACCGCGCGAAGGTCGAGGACGTCGGGCCCGAGCTGACCGAGGACGACAACGAGGCCACCGCGACCGCCCGCGTGGTGCGCAGGCGGATCCGCGTCCTGATGGTCGCCGGCGGGCCGTCGCCGGAGATGCAGTTCCTCCGCAACGCGCTGATGCGCGACCAGCAAGTGGAGTTCTCCGGCTGGCTCCAGCACGCCGACCCCGGCTTCCGCCAGCCCGGCGACCGCCCCATCACGCGGCTCCCGGGCAACGACGAGGAGCTGGCCGGCTACGACGCCCTCCTGCTGATCGACCCCGACGTCCAGGCGATGGGCCCGCAATGGCCCGAGATGATCCAGAACTTCGTCGGCCGCGACGGCGGCGGCCTGATCTTCGTGGCCGGCGAGCTCTACTCGCAGCAGCTCTTCGAGACGGGCGACGCCGGCGCGTCGGGGGGCGGCTGGACCAAGATCCTCCCCGTCGTCCGCGACCCCGGCCTCTTCCGCACCGACGCCGAGGCCCGCCTCAGCTCCCAGTACACCTACACGCTGGACCTCACGCCCGAGGGCCGCGGCGACCCGATCTTCGAGTTCAACCCCGACCCGATCCGCAACCGGGCCATGCTCGCCAGCCTGCCGGGCATGTACTGGAGCTTCCCCGTCACCCGCGCCCGCCCCGGCGCGGTCGTCCTGGCCCGCCACGGCGACCCCCGGATGGCGAACCAGCACGGCCGGCACGTCCTGCTGGCCTCGCAGCTGTACGGGCCGGGCCGGACCGTCTTCATCGGCTTCGACAGCACCTACCGCTGGCGGTACCTCGGCGAGGACTTCTTCGACGGCTTCTGGGCCCGGCTGGTCGACCGCGTCGGCCGCAACAAGGCGCTCGGCGGCCGGTTCCCGTTCCTCGTCGGGCTGGACAAGGGCGCCTATCGCGTGGGCGACCGCGTCCGCGCCTCGGTCCGCTACAACGACCCCGCCGCGCTCGCCGAGGCGGCCGAGCTGATCGCCGAGCTGGAGGGCGCCGGCCAGCCCGCCGAGCCGATCCGCTTCGAGAAGTCCCCCGACGACCCCGCGCTGGCGACGGCCGAATTCCCCGCGACGAAGGCCGGCGCGTACTCGCTGCGCGTCGCCCCGGCCTCCGCCACCGACCTCGTCGACGGCGCGGCCCGCGTCTCCACCACGGCGTTCCGCGTCGAGCCCCCGCGGCGCGAGATCGACGAGCCGGCCCTCAACCGCCCGCTCCTGGCCGACCTCGCGCGACTCACCGGCGGCCGGGTCTTCGAGCTGTCGGACGTCGACCGGCTCGACGCCGCCATCCCCACCCGCGAGGTCTCCCGCTCGATCGAGGAGCGCGACGAGTTGTGGGACGCCCCCCTGCTCTACGGCCTGGTGGTCGCCGGCCTGACCGCCGAGTGGATCCTGCGCAAACGCTTCCGGCTGGTCTGAACGAGGAGCCGCCGTGTCGATCGCGACCCCCACCACCGAGAACCCGGCCGAGGCCCGCGACCGCCTGCGCGCCGACCTGGCCCGGCTGCGACGCCGGCTGCGACTCCAGCTCGCCCTGGAGCTGCTGACGGAGGCCCTCGCCGCGACCGTCGCGATCGGCGCGCTGCTCGTGACGCTGGACTGGCTGCTGCGCCCCGGGCTCCCCGCGCGGGGGGCGTTGCTGGCCGTCGCCGTCGCGGCGATCCTCGCGCTGATCGTCGCGCGGGCGGCGCGGCGATGGCGATCCGCGAGGCTGGACGACCTGTCGCTCGCGCTGACGCTCGACCGCCTCCGCCCCGGCCTGGGCCAGCGGGTCGCCGACGTCCTCCAGCTCCCGGACCAGCTCGGAGCCCCCGCCGGCTCGGCGTCCCCCGCCATGATCCACCTGGCCGTGCGCCAGGCCGCCGAGGGCCTGGGCTCCTCCGGCTGGACGCGGCTCTGGAACCGCCGGCGCACCGCGGCCCACGCCGCGCTGGGGCTCGTCGCGCTGGCCCTCCCCGCCGCCTTCGCCGCGATCGCCCCCGACGCCGCCCGACTCAGCTTCGCCAGGTGGCTCCGCGGCTCCGACGAACGCTGGCCGCAATCGACCTACCTGACCGTGATGAACCTCGACGCCCAAGGCCGGCTGATCGCCCCCCGGGACGAGCGGGCGCTGCTGGAGGTCAGGAGCGACCTGCCGCTGATCGAGGAGCGGGGCGACCGGTGGTCCGTCGGCGGCCGGGGAGACCCGCTGCTCCTCCGTCGAAAGCCGGAAGGCTCGGCGAATCCCGGGGCGATCGCCGTCCGCGAACGCTCGCCGAAGGCCCCGGCGCGATCGGCGAACATGATCGAGACCTCGCCGGCCCACTACCAGTACGAGTTCCCCCCCGCGTCGGAATCCTCCGCGTTCGACCTGACCGGCGGCGACGACTGGCTGGGCCCGATCACCATCGAGCGCGTCGACCGCCCCGCGCTCGCGAGCACCCGGATCCGCGTGAGGGAGCCCGGCACGGCCGACCCCGAATTCCGGGACGTTGAGGACGCCCCCTCGCGCCTGATGTTCCTCCCCGACTCCGAGGTCGAGCTGACGCTCGAGGGGACGCAGGATCTCGCCGCCGCCGCGATCACCGCCAACCTCGGCGCGGCGCCGCCATTGGGACGCGTCGGCCCTCGCTCGTTCCAGACGCGATGGACGCTCAAGGAGGCCGTGACGTTCGAGATCGTCCTGACCTCGGCCGAGACCGGGCTGGCCTCGAAGCCGACGTTCCTCACCATCGGCCTGATGCGCGACCGCGAGCCCCGCGTGACGCTCCGGGCGACCGGCGTCGGCGGCCGCGTGACCCCCACGGCGACCATCCCGCTGACCATCGCCGCCACCGACGACTTCGGCCTCGCCGCCCTCCGGATCGAGTCCGAGCGGAGCTACGTCGTCTCCGTCGCCGACACGAACAGGACGGAGCAGCGGACGAACAAGTCCACCATCGCGATCCCGTTCGAGCCCGACCCCGCCCGGCCGGCGCTCGACCACCAGGCGCGCCACGACGTCGCGCTGCAGGCCTCCCCCCCCTTCGTCGGGACGCTTCTCCGCTTCACCGGAGAGGCCGACGACCGCTGCGCCCAGGGCGCCCAGACCGGCCGGTCGGGCGTGCTGGCCTTCTCGGTCGTCTCCCCGGATGAACTCTTCTACGAGATCCTCATCCGTCAGCGCGCCGAGCGGGCCAAGTTCCTGGCGATCGTGGACGCCGCCGACAAGTCGACCCCCGTCCTGGAGGGGGACGCCACCCCCGAGCAGGTCGTCGCGATCGCCCGCGCCGGGCAGACGGCCGCGCGGCAGGTCGACCAGATCGCCGGCCGGATCGCCGACGCGCTGCTGGAGATGCAGCTCAACCAGATCGGCTCGCCCAAGTCTTACCGGCTGCTGCAAGAGGGGGTCGTCGACCCGCTCCGCGCCCTGGCCTCCGGGCCGATGCCCCAGCTCCAAGCGACCCTCCAGGCCCTCGCCTCCGCCGGCGCGAAGGGCCCCGCGAAGGACGAGGCTCGACGACGGCACTCCGAGGTTGTTACAACGATGAGACGCATCCTCGAACAAATGTCGCAGTGGGAGAGCTTCGTCGACGTCGTCAACCAGGTCGCGGAGGTCATCGAGATGGAGAAGAAAGTCCTCCAGCGGACCGAGAAGGCCCGCGAGACCCGTGCCCAGGAGGTCTTCGATGACAAGCCCTGACCGACGCCGGCTCCCCCTGCTCGTCCTGGCCCTCCTGCTCCTCGCGCCGGGCCTCGCCCGCGCCCAGGACGCCGCCGACGTCTTCGACGACGAGCCGGCCGCGACGGCCGAGCCGGAAAAGAAGGACGCCCCGAAGGCCGAGCCGGAGAAGGACGCTCCGGAAGCCGAGCCGGAGAAGAAGGACGCCGACAAGCCCGCGGAGCCCGAGAAGAAGGACGCCGGCGCCGACCCCAGCGTCTCCGACCGCGACACGATCGAGTTCACCCAGGAGAACGTCGCGGCCCAGATGACCGAGCTGGAGGAGCGGATGTTCCGCCTCTCCGAGGCGCTGAGCAGCCTGGAGCCCGAGAACGCCTCGCGGCTGAAGCTGGCGCTGAAGTTCTCGCGCGAGGAGCTGATCCTCCAGCAGATGCGGGAGTCGCGGAAGCTGCTGAAGGAGGCCCAGCTCGCCCGCGCGGAGACCGAGGTGCGCGAGATGCTCGCGAAGCTGGAACACCTCCGCCGCCTGCTGCTCGCCGAGGATCTCGACTTCCAGATGAAGTTGGCCCGCCTCCGCCAGATGCGCGAGACCCTCAGCCGCCTGGAGCGCATCGTCCGCGAGGAGAAGCGGGAACTGGCGTGGTCGCGGGGCGCGGAGGAGGCGAAGGCCGCGAAGGACGACTTCGAGAAGCACGAGAAGGACCAGGCCCGCAACCGCGAGGCGGCCGACGCGCTGGCCTCGGCATCGTCCCGCCTCGGCGCGCAGGGCGTGGCGCTCCAGAAGGATCTCATCCGCGCCTCCGCCGCCATGGGCGAGGCGGAGGGCCAGCTCAACAAGGAGGCCGCCGACCCCGCCGCCGTCAAGCAGGACGAGGCGCTCAAGCACCTGGTCAAGGGCCACGACGGCCTGAGCAAGGCGGCCGAGGCGCTGCTGACGGAGCTGCGGTCGGAGTTGCAGTCGCGGATCCTCGCCGAGCTGCACGAGATGCACGAGATCCAGGTCTCCATCCGCGAGACCACCGAGGCCCAGGCCCCTCGCGTCGCCCAGAAGTCGCGCGCCGCCACCTTGATCGTCGCCGGCCTGGCGCCCAGGGAGGCCGAGCTGGCCGAGCGCGTGGACCACCTCCGCGCGCTGACCGAGGAGACCGAGTTCGGCGTCGCCCTCCCCACCTCGCTCCGCGTCATCGCCCGCGAGATGACCCGCGCCGCCGAGCTGCTCAAGGCCGGGGACCCGTCCGAGCCCACCGTGACGCTGGAGCGCCGGATCGAGGAAGACCTGCTGGCCCTGGCCGAGGCCATGCGCCGGCTCCCCTCGTCCACGCCCCCCAAGCCCGGCACGCCGTTGCCGAAGGATCCTCGCGAGCGGGAGCGGGAGTTGAACCGCCTGATCGCCGAACTCAAGATGATCCGCCTGCTCCAGTCCCGCGTGAACGACGACACCGTGAAGGTCGACGAGGGACGCCCCGACGAGACCGTCATCCCGCCCGACCTGCTCCGCGACATCGAGGGCCTGGAATCCTCCCAGGACGAGATCCACGACGCCCTGTCCAAGCTGTCCCAACGCTACGAGGGCGGGCCGGCCGACGAGCCCGAGCCCGATCCCGCGCCCGAGGCAAACGAGTCCGACGAGCCCGTGAACCCAACGAAAGGATGACGCCATGAAGCGATATGCACGCATCCTCGGGGCCGCCCTGGCGATCGGGTCGGCGGCCGCGGCCACGACGTCGGCCGCGCCGATCCCGGAGAAGACGGCCGGGCCGCCGACCATGTCGGCCATCGCCAAGAAGATGAACGGCGTGACGGCCTCGCTCGCCCGGACGATCACCGGCGAGCCGACGCGGAAGCCGCAGAAGGCCGTCTTGCGGGACCTCGACGCGCTGATCGCCGAGCTGGAGAAGGAATGCCAGGGCTGCCGGAACGGCATCGCGTCCAACCGCCCGATGCGGCCGGCGGCGGACTCCAACCCCCACGGCGGCACCGGCGGCGTCGGCCCCCTCGGCGACCCGGGAGCCGGCGAGAAGGACTGGGCCGAGCTGACGCCCCGCGAGCGCGACCGCATCCTGCAATCGATGTCGGAGGGCTTCCCGCCCGAGTACCGCACGGTGCTCGAACGCTACTACCGCCGGCTGGCCGAGGAGCGGTCGGCCGCGACGACCAAGCCGACCGAGGCCCCCTGACCCGAACGTCGCGACGAGGCCCCAAGACAATGCACGCCCCCCGCGGACTCCCCCGGCTCGCCCCGCTGCTCCGCTGCCTGCTCGCCGCCGGCGTCTCCGTCGGCGTCGTCCGGGCAGCCGACTACGGCCGCGCGCTCGACGCCAAGTCGCTCGACCAGCCCACGCTGGACGCCGAGGGATTCGGCGACAAGAAGTCCCTCAAGCGCGAGGACGACGGCCTGCGCGTCACGCTCGCGCAGGGCGCCGAGGAGACCGGGTGGAAGACGCCGCAGCAGCTCCGATTCGGCGGCGACTTCACCGTCACCGCCGAGGTCGTGCTGACGGGCATGCCCAAGCCGGCCATCGCCGACGGCGTGGCCGTCGGCCTGGCGATCGGCTTCCAGTCGACCGACCAGCCCGACGCCACGTTCCTCCGCGTGGTCGAGCCCGACGGGTCGGCCGTCTACCGCGCGCTGGAGAAGTCCGCCGGCGGCGGGATGGACCCGATGCAGCAGCAGATGATGATGATGCAGCAGCGCGTCATGATGATGAACAACATGGGGGTCGTGGTGATGGGCGGTGGCAACCCCAACGCCGCGAAGCCGGGGCCCCCCCCGCGCAAGACCTTCCCCGCCGCCGGCGACTCGTTCCGGCTGGTATTGAGGCGCGAGGGCCAGGTCGTCCGCTTCCTGGTCGCGGACGATAGATCGGCCGAGCCCCGGTATCTCGCCCAGGCGACGCTCCAGCCGCAGGACGTGATGGGGGTGAAGCTGTTCGCCGCCAACCGCAGCGGCGCGGGGCCGGTCGACGTCGTCTTCAAGAGCCTGACGGTCCGGGCCGACCGGGTGACGGGGCTGGGGACGGCCGTCCGCACGGTCTTCGACCGGGTCGTCCACGGCGAGCCGACCGCCATCGAGGACGGGAAGCTCGTCGTCGGCGGTCCGCCGGCCGCCGGCGGTTCCCCCACGCCCACGATGGGCGCCGCCCCGTCCTCCGTCCCGCCGGAGATGGCGGCGGCCATGGCGGCGGCGAGGGCCCGCGTCGCCCCCGCCGGCGTGGTCATGGCCGCCCCGGCCGGCGGCGCGGTCGTCGCCGCGATCCGGGTCGCCCCGGCCCCCGCCGCGGGGGTCGTCATGCAGGCCCCGGCGAACGTCGCCCCGCCTCCCGCCCAGCCGGCCCAGCCCCAGGGCACCGCCACGGCCGGCCCCGGCGAACTCCCCGCCGACGTCTTCGCCCCCGCGACACCGGCCGAGCCCGCGAAGCCGAAGGCCGTGATCCCGCTCGACGAACTGGAGGGCATCCGATTCGAACGCGACGCGGCCGCCTTCGCCGCCCGCTTCGTCGGCCAGCCGAACGTCGACGTCACCCAGGGTGCCCCGGTGCCGGGCAAGGGGGACGAGCCCGCGAAGCAGGCCGCGCCCGACGACGTGGCCGCCCCCCCGCCGGGGACGGTCGCGGTCAAGCCGCCGCCTAAGGTCGAGGCCAAGAAGAACGGCATCCGCGACATCCAGATCGCCCTGTCCGGCCTCCGACCGGCGAAGATCCAACAGATCCAGATCAACTGCCAGACCGACCAGGGCCAGACCTCGTGGCAACTCGAGGGCGCGGGGGGCTGGCCCCTGGTCCTCCGCCGCTCGGGGACCGATCCCACGGCCGACGCATTCCTGGAGCCGCCGCCCGCCGACTGCCACCAGAAGCAGTTCATGGTGAACGTCACCTACGAGGACGGCCAGTCCGCCGCGACGAACTTCCAGGCCGACGGGCACTCCGACGCCAAGCTCGCGTTCGACGAGAACTCCCCCGCCGCCGCGACGCCCGACGCCTGGGTCTTCCTGGACGGCGGCGACAGGCTGTTCGGCAAGCTCGAGGGGGTGGCCGACGACGTACTGAAGCTCGCCACGCCCTGGAAGCAGACGCTGGCCGTGCCGCTCTCGCGGATCGCCGGGGTCCACGTCGTGCTGGAGGATCGGAAGGAGACTCCCGATTCGTTCGACCGCCGGCTCAAGGCCCGAGGCACGGAGGATCTGCTCCTCGCCCGCGCCAAGAACGGCGAGATCGTCCCCATCTCCGGCATCCTGGAGGGGGTGGACGGCGGCCGGCTCAGCTTCACCTATCAGGGCCGGTCGCGCTCGCTCCCCGTCGGCCAGGTCGAGGGGATCGTGCTGGCCGACCGCCCCTCCGCGTCGGACGACGGCGTGCTGGCGACGTTCCTGCTCCTGGGCGACGTCGCCGTCACGGGCCGCTGGAAGGCGATCGAGGGGGCCGACTGGAAGCTGGAGACGCCCTGGGGCCAGGAGGTGAAGCTCCCCGCCGCCGAGATCCGCGAGGTCCGCCTCCGCGGCGGCAAGCTGACGTACCTGTCCGACCTGGAGCCGAGCAAGGTGGAGGAGGCGTCGTTCTTCGGCCGCCTCGTCCCCTGGCGCCGCGACGCGAGCCTCTCCGGCGGCAAGCTCAAGATGGACGGCCGGGCCCATGATCGCGGGATCGCCGTGCATTCGCGTTGCGTCCTCACCTATGAGTTGGGGGGCGGGTACGACACGTTCGAGGCGCTCGTCGGCTTCGACGACGAGGCGCGCGGCAGGGGTCGCGTCGACTTCCGGGTCCTCGCCGACGACGAGGAGATCCACGCCGCGCCCGACATGCGCGGGGACGCCCCGCCGGTCCCGCTCAAGTTGAAGGTCGCGGGGGCCTCGCGGCTCAAGATCGTCGTCGACTTCGGCGCGGGGCAGGACGTGGGCGACCGCGTCATCCTCGCCGACGCCCGCCTCTTCCGCGCCGACGCCACGGAGCCCTCGCGATGATTCGCCGCCCGATCTTCCCCGCGACGGCCGTCGCCGTCCTCGCCCTCGCCCTCCTCCCGGCCGGGGCCGTTTCCCAGGACGCCCCCGCGCGACCTCGCGACGAAGCGGCGTCCATCCCCGTCGAGGTCAGCGACGTCTCGATCTGGATCGCCGACCCGACCCGGACCACGCTCAACACGGCGAGTATCTACCGCAACGCGATGCCCGGCGCCGTCGGCACCAGCCGGCCGCGTCGCGAGGGCGACCAGGCCGCCGAACTGTTCCCCATCGCGCCGGTCTCGTTCACGCAGTTCTTCGGCGAGCCTTCCCGCGGCGTGGACGTGGATCTCAAGGTGAAGGCCGGGAGCTTCCTCGCCCACTGGCCGATCGGCAAGGAGCACGCCGGCCGCATCCGCTGGTTCGGCTCCGACCTACTGGCGGAGCCGCCCGCCGACATCCCCCCGACCTATCTCCCCGACGACGGCGGCCTGTTCAGCAAGCTCCGCGAGGCGTCCGGGGCGCTCTACCTCAAGAACGAGACCCGCTTCGAGCGCTTCCTCGCCTACGACGCCGAGCCCAGCATCGCGGCCCCGATCCGGCTGCGCGGCGGCCCGGATGAATACACGCTCCAGAACATGACGAGCCGCCCTCTCGTCGATGTCGCCGTGGTCGTCCCCACCGAGGCCGGCCTGCGCGTCGGCTGGATCGACGAACTGCCCTCGGCCGCCGCCGAGGCCGAGAAGAAGGAGGCCGAGGCGAAGAAGCCGCCGGACGAGAAGGCCGACCCGGCGAAGCAGGCCGAGGCCGTCTTCGCCGAGGCCGAGAAGCCCGAGAAGAAGGAGGCCGACGACGCCCCCCCTCCCCTCCCCGCCGAGGGGGACGCCGACATGAAGGCTCGCGTCGATCAGTTCCTGAACCGCCGCCTCACCTTCGCCGTGGAGTCGGCCCCCAGGCGCGAGCTGCTGGGGATGGTCGGCTCGGAGGCCCGGCTGGGGCTGGAGTTCGACGAGGGGACGCTGACCAAGGAGAAGGTGGACCTCGCCAAGCCGACGAGCCTGAAGGCGGCCGAGGCGCCCGCCCGCGACCTCCTGGCCGATCTCCTCGGGCCGGTGAATCTCAGCTACCGCGTCACCGACCAGGGCCGGCTTTACATCACGACCGCCGCCCGGCTGGCCGCCGCCGCCGAGAAGGGGGGCGGGCCGATCGAGGGGCCGCCGATCGCGGTCGGCCTTTCGCAGCCGCTCAAGGCGGGCGACGAGTCCTACCGCGAGTTCACCCGCGACGCCCTGGCGCGTCGGCTCGAAGGCCGCGGCGCGAGGAAGGACGTGATCGCCCTGATCCTCGACGTGTACGGCAAGGACCTCTTCGAGCCCGGCGAGTTGATCGTCCTGGCGCACCTCTCGCGCGAGGCGATCGACGAGGCGGTGACGCTCGACGTCTTCCCGCCGCCCGCGAAGTTCACGCGAGTCGCCCTGGTCGTCGTCCGGGGGGTCGACCCCAAGCTGCAAGACCGGGCGAAGCTCCTCGTCCGGCAGCTCGGCGACGGCTCGTGGAAGGCCCGGCAGGAGGCGGAGGCCCGGCTCCAGGCCCTCGGCCCCGCCGCCGTCCCCGCGCTGGAGGAGGCCCTCCGCGACAAGGACGTGGAGGTCGTGTACCGCGTCGAACGCCTGCTGCTGAGGCTCGGCCGCGACGTCCCCTGAGGAGATCGTCGCATGCTCGGGGATTTCCGCGTCGTCATCGCCCTGGTGGTCGGCATCCCTTCCCTGGCCTGGCTGGCCTGGTTGGCGTCGGAGTTCCAGGGACGGCGATGGCTCCGGGTCGCCCTCGGGACGGTCGCCTTGCTGTCGAGCCTCTCGATGGCCGTGCTCGTCGGCGGGGCGGAGCACTTCAACGCCAACGAATGGTACGGGTCGGCCGCCGCGTCCCTCGTCCGAGCGACCGTCGACGAGTTGGAGGCCGGGAACGCCGACGGCGTCTTGCGGTCGCTCAAGGCGATGCGGGAGGAGTTCCGGCCGACCTACGAGAACCGCGCCCGGTTCGACGTCCTCTGCGACCAGGCGGTCGATCGCATGAAGGCTCGACCCGAGGTCGCCCGGTAATATCGTGCCGGCCGCGGTCACGGCCTGGAGACGATCGCCCGGCGCGCCTCGCGAGCGTCACGGCTGGTCCTCGTACGCGGACCGGAGCACGCGCCACGCGGAGATTGCCATCTCTCGATGGCCCCCCGGGCTGAGGTGGATCGAATCGAGGGTCGCGTCCTTTTGGAGGAGGACGCCGAGGAGGGACCGCCTGGGGACCAGGATCGCGCCGTATTGCCGGGCGAGGCGTCGCTGGGCGAGGCCGAAGGCGTTGTAGGTCGGCGGCAACGGCAATTCGAGCATCACGACCACGCGGTCGGGTCGGCGGATCTCCGCGAGCAGCCGAGCAAGCCCCGCCTCGAACTCCGCCGGGCTGGTCCCGCCCAGGATGTCGTTCCCGCCGATCTCCAGCAGCACGAGCCGCTCGTCGGGCGAAACCGAGGCCGCCTGTCGCGACGCGGAGACGACGCCGGCCCCCGCCACCGAATGGTCGCGGACCGTGACGCCATGACGATCCGCGAGGATTCGCGGCCAGGTGACGGCTTCCCGGTCCTCCATCCCGGCCGTGAGCGAATCGCCGATGATCCCGAGCACGGGGCGGCCGGGTTGTCGAGGGAGCCTCGGCAATCGGTGATACGGCAACTCCACGAGCGCCGCCGACATCCACGCGGCGGCGAAGGCGAGCCGCCCGCCGACGACGAGCCGGGACGGGACCCACTCCCCCAGGGCCTCGACCGCCGGCCAGGCCAGTGACGCGATCAACAACAGGAGGTAGAGCCAGGGGGGCAGCGGCGTCGCGGACACGAAGACCAGCAGCCCGCCAAGAGCGATGAGGACGTTCCGGGCCATTCGGCCCCGACGCCGCGTGATCCAGGCCGACAGGCACGCCACGGCGATCAGGCAGGCGGCGCCGGTGAAGAACGCCTGGCCGCTCGCGACGTGGAAGACCGCCCATCGCGTCGGCATGGATCTCGGCTCCGGCGCCCGTCGGCGTGGCTCAGGCCTTCGGCCGCAGCGGCCCGGCCAGCTCGCCGATGAAATCTCCGGCTTCCTTCACGACGTCGGCGGTGGGGCGGTTGCCGGCGTCGGCGAGGCGGCGGACGAGCGCGGAGCCGACGATCAGGCCGTCGGCCACCTCGGCCAGCTCCTGGACCTGCTCGGCCGAGCCGATGCCGAAGCCGATGCAGATCGGCAGGTCGGTCTGGGTCCGCAGCCAGGCGACGTTCTCCTTGAGGTCTTCCGGCAGCGCCTTGCGCTCGCCGGTGATGCCCGCGACGGAGACGTAATAGATGAAGCCGGTGGTCAGCCGGGCGATCTCCACGGCGCGGTCGCGGGGGGTGGTGGGCGTGATGAGCTGGATGAGCTTCAGGTTGCGGGCGGTGGCCTTCTCCTGGAGCGCGGCGGATTCCTCGACCGGCAAATCGGGGACGATCAGGCCGTCGAGCCCGGCGGCGGCGGCCTCGTCCAGGTAGCGGTCGACGCCCATCTTATTGACGATCGAGTACGAGACCATCGAGACCATCGGCGCCTCGCGGACGGCGGCGTCTCCCTCGGCGCGGAGGGTGCGGAGCGTCTGGAAGATGTGGCCGACGCGGAGGCCCTTCGTGAGCGCCCGATGGTAGCTGGCGGCGATGACCGGGCCGTCGGCGACCGGGTCGGAGTACGGGACGCCGATCTCGAACATGTCCGCGCCCCGTCGCGCCAGCTCGGGGATGAGGGCGGCGGTGGTCGCCAGGTCGGGGTCGCCGGCGGTGAGGAAGGGCATGAGGGCGCGGCGGCCTTCGGACTTGAGGCGGGCGAAGAGGGCGTCGATGCGGTTCATGGGGGGTGCCGGCCGGTGCGCGAGGCGGCCCGTCTGGTGGGTTGGTCGTCGGCTCCGGCGAGATCGCGGGGGGGAGACGGGCGAGACCCCCTCGCGACGCCGGCCGACGTCCGCGTCGGCCGGCTCGCTCACTCACATCCGTCCGGTACGGTCAGTTGATGGGCTCGCCCCGGAGGCGGGCGACCTCGAAGGCGTCCTTGTCGCCGCGGCCGGAGAGGTTGACGATCAGGATCTTGCCCGCGCCCAGGCGCTTGGCCTCCTTGAACCCCTGCGCCAGCGCGTGGCTGGATTCCAGGGCCGGGAGGATGCCCTCGTGCCGGGCGGCCACGCCGTAGGCGTCGAGGGCCTCGGCGTCGGTGACGCTCTCGTAGCGGACGCGGCCGCAGTCCTTCCAGTAGGCGTGCTCGGGGCCGACGCCGGGATAATCCAGGCCGGCGGAGATCGAGTGGACGTCCTGGGTCTGGCCGTCCTCGTCCTGGAGGACGTAGCTGAAGCTGCCGTGGAGCACGCCCGGCCGGCCCTGCGTCAGGCTGGCGGCGTGCTCGCCCACCTGGCCGCTCCGGCCGCCGGCCTCGGCGCCGATCAGCTCGACGGAGGCGTCCTCGACGAACGGGTGGAAGATCCCCGCGGCGTTCGACCCGCCGCCGACGCACGCCACGACGCCGTCCGGCAGCCGCCCGGCCTTCTCCAGGATCTGCGCCCTCGCCTCGCGGCCGATGACCGACTGGAACTCGCGGACGATCAGCGGGAACGGGTGCGGCCCCACCACGCTGCCGATGGTGTAGTGGGTCTCCTTGGACGACCCCATCCAGTCGCGGAACGCCTCGTTGGTGGCGTCGCGGAGCGTCCTCGAACCGCTGCCGACCGGGACGACGGTCGCGCCCATCGTCCGCATGTTGAAGACGTTGAGCTTCTGGCGGCGGATGTCCTCCTCGCCCATGTAGATGGTGCAGGAGATGCCGAACAGGGCGCAGGCGGTGGCCGTGGCGACCCCGTGCTGCCCCGCGCCGGTCTCGGCGATGACGCGCTTCTTGCCCATGCGGCGGGCGATCATCACCTGGCCGATGGCGTTGTTGATCTTGTGCGCGCCGGTGTGGTTGAGGTCCTCGCGCTTCAGGTAGATGTCGGCGCCGCCGGCGTACCGGGTCAGGCGCTCGGCCCTGTACAGCGGCGAGGGTCGGCCGACGTAGTCGCGCCAGTAGTGTTCCAGCTCGCGGACGAATTCAGGGTCGGCCTTGGCCTCCTCGTAGGCCGCGGCGAGCTGGTTGAGGGCGTCCATCAGCGTCTCGGGCACGAACCGACCGCCGAACGCGCCGAAGCGGCCGAGGGCGTCGGGGCCCGGCGCGCCCGACTGCGACGCGGTGGACTCGGGGGAGGAGGAGGCGGCGGACATACGCGATCCTTCGGGGGTCGAGATCAGGGCCGGCCCCGGCCCACGGGCGGGGTCGATTTCTTTCTTGGACGGCGATCGGAGCCGAAGGTTCATTGTCGAACCCGCCCCCGGCTCCGGTCAAGGCTCGTCCTCTCGGGTGGTCCCCGACCGGGGCCGAAAAGCCGGCCGGGGGCCATCGATCCGGCGTAGCCGCCCCCGGGATGGCGTCGACGCGGGTCCGCCCGGTCCTGGCTTCGTTCGTCGTCGCGCTTCCCACCACAATTTCGCATAACCCCCTTACACCAATAGCCATGCGGCCATGGCAAGTTGGCTTCGTTCGTCGTTTTCGAATGGGTTTTCGATCGTCCCCGGCGGTCGTGTCCATGAGGACCGCCGGGGGAGCCGTGGGCGAGGAGGGCGAGGTCCACCTACCGTCGGCGGAAGTCGGGCCGTGCGTCCACCGAGCAGGAGCCCGCGCGGCGATGGCCTTTCCTCGCCGTGCTTACCGATTCCGGGATGCCAAGGAGCGGGGTCCACGATCATCCGTAACAGTCCGCGGGGTAGGATCGGAGATTTCAGGTTTCCGGCAAGTTCTCCAGATTTTTCCGGGACCAGCCGCGACGAGCCCTCCCCGCGGTGTTTTCGACGGGGCGCCGCGGGGGGGAGAACGAGATGGTGGCCTCGCCGACGGGTCGTCCGCGACCGCCCGGGCATGCCATTCGCGTCGTGGCGTGGGCCGGCGCGCGGAAAATCGTCGGCGCGGGGGCTGGCGGCGTTCGGTACATTGGACGGACGCGGACGAACGGGCCGGTCGCCCCGTCGCGTGGGGGTCGAATGGGGCGGACTTCATGAGCATGGCGAGCGAGGTTCCGGGGCGTCCGCGAGGGCGTCGGCGGTGGTGGCCCTGGGCGGTCGGGGCGGCGGTGGTCGTCCCGGCGCTGGTGTTCGCGGCGGTCCCCTGGGTCGCCAGCTCGCGCTGGGCGAAGGCGAGGATCGAGGCCAAGGCGAACGAGATCCTCGACCCCGGCGGGGTGTCGTTCGACGCCGTCAGCCTGTCGTGGTTCCGGCCGACGACCATCAAGGCCCCCGCCCTCCTGGACGCGAACGACCGGAAGCTGGTCGAGGCGCCGACCGGGACGTTCTCCTGGAGCCTGTGGCAGATCCTGTTCGCCCGGCCGGTCGTGGGGACGCTCACGCTCCACGACGGCGCGGTGGACATCGGCCGATCGACCACCGGGGACGTCGACCTGATCGACACCCTCCGCCCGATCCTCCAGGACCGGCCCGAGCACACGATCCAGATCCGCATCGAGGACGCGACGCTCCGGTTCACGCAGCAGGGGGTCGCCGACCCGTTTTACGCCGACCACGCCGACATCGCGCTCGACCTGACGCGATACCCCGAGCCCATCTCCTGGGACCTCAAGCTGGCGCGCGACCGCGAGGGGGCGACGCCCGGCGAGATGGCGATCGCCGGGAGCCTCGGCCGGGTCGAGGGGGGCGTCAGCCCCATGAAGAACATGGCGCTGGCGGTGAAGGGCAAGGACTGGCCGTGGCGGATCGCCCCCACGTTCGGCGACCTGGAGGGGCTGCGGACCTCCGGCCTGTTCTCCGGCTCGCTCGACCTCAAGGTCGTCGAGGGCGCGCTGACGACCGCCGGCGACGCGACCATCGGCGAGTTCACCGCCGAGGGGCCCAGGCTCTCCGGCGACGTCGTCGTCCAGGACGCCCTCAAGCTGGGGTGGGAGGCCGAGGGCCGCGACGGCGTGTATCACGTCGAGCGGTTCGCGTTCGACGCTCCGGTGGCGACCCTGACGGCCTCGGGCGACTTCCCGCCGGCCCCCGACCGCTCGGCGAAGTTGGAGGGGCGCGTCGACCTGACGCTCGCCAACCTCCTCCGCCGCACGCTCCGCCTCCAGGACGACGTGACCGTCGAGAAGGGCGCCGTCGTGCTGACCGCCGAGGCCGACGCCCGCGGCGACGGGCCCGCGGGGCCCGGCCAGCGGATCGAGATCCGCGCCGAGCTTTCCGACCTGGCGGCGCGGAAGGGGGAGACGGCCATCGCCTGGAACGACCCGACCTCGATGACGGTCCTGCTCGACCGCTCGGCCGACACGATCGCGCTGGAGCGGCTCGACCTCCGAACGCCGTTCCTGAGCGCCAGCGGGCAGGGCGACCTGGACGCCGGCATCACCGTCGACGCCACGTTCGACCTCGCCGCGGCGCGGGCCAGGGTCCGCGACTGGGTGGACCTGGGGGCGTTCGACGCCACCGGCGCGGGGACGCTCGGGCTCCGCTACACGAGGCAAGAGGGCCGCTATCATCTGGCGGGGGACGGCGGCATCCGGGGGCTGGTCCTCTCCGGGCTGCCGATCGTGGAGACGGTGACGCGCGAGGAGATCCGCGCGGAGCTGGCCGTGAGCGGCGAGGCCGATCCATCGGGCCTGCCGCGCGACTGGCGGCAAGCCTCGCTCGCCGCCCGGAGCGCCCAGGATGAATTGAAGCTGGAAACGACCTCCCCCGTCGATCGCCAGACCCCCGAGGGGGTCGTGGCGTCGGCGCGGACGGTCGTGGACCTGGGGGGGGCGAAGCGGGTCATGGAGGCCGCCGGCAGCGTCGTCGCCGGCCCCGACGCCATCGACGCGAGCAACCTTCGGCTGGCGGTCGGCCGCCAGGCCGGGCCGGGCGGCGGGCTCGCCGCGGTGGCGCCCTATGTCTGGCGCGGGGCCGCCCGGTACGACGTGGGCAAGGACGAGCTGAAGATCACCCGCCGCGACGCCCCCCCGGAGGCCGACGAGCGCGAGCCGGCCGTCTCGATCGACGACGTGCTCGCGGGTGGCCTGCGCTCGAACGGCTCGACGTGGTTCCGCGTCCGCGCCTCGGGAGATTTCGACTCGATCCGGGACGCCTACGGGCTGGAAGACCTCCCGGTGGTCGGCGTGCTGGCCGTGGAGTGCGACGGCAGGCAGGCCGGGGACGCCTGGGATCTCGACGGGACCGCGCAGGGCCAGGAGCTGAAGCTCATCGAGAAGGACGGGTCGCGGACGGACCTCGGCATGATGACGCTGTCGCTCGACTCGCGGCTCGCGGTGCCGGAGCGTCGGCTCGACGTGGCGGCGCTGCGGCTGGAGACGCCGTTCGGCGCGGCCGACGGCGCGGGGACGTTCGCGGCGCCCGAGGGAGCCGCGACGGTCGACATGAAGGGGATGCTCGCGCCGAACTGGGACCGCCTCTCGCGTGAACTGGCCGCGCGGGTGGAGCCCCGGGCCTCGATCCACGGCAAGCCCCACGCCTGGAACCTCTCGGGCCGCGCGCCGCTGGAGGAAGGGGGCCTGGAGCGATCGACGCTCGACGGCGAGGTCGGCCTGAGCCTCGAACTCGTCGACATCTTCGGGATGCGGCTGGAGAAGACCAACCTGGCGCTCCGCGCCGTCGACGGCAGACCGGTCATCGACCCGATCGACGCGGTGCTCAACGGCGGCCGGCTCCAGCTCGACCCGGCGATCGTGACGGACGACGAGGGGGGCCGATGGCTGACGCTGGGGAGGGGGTCGAGCCTCGCCGACGCGATCGTCAACGACGAGGTGTCCCACCGCTTCCTCTCCTACGTCGCCCCGGTGCTCGACCAGGCGACGCGGGTGGAGGGGAAGGTGTCGTTCGACCTCGTCGACGCCCGCTTCGACCTGGACGGCGACGCCTCGAAGACCAGGGTCGAGGGGGACGTGGCGTTCGAGGAGGTCCGCTTCATGCCGGGCCCGCTGGTCGACCAGCTGATCGACGTCTTCAACCTGCAACGCAGGGCGATATTCGTCCTGCGCGACCCGGTGTCGGTCCGCGTCATGGGCCGGACGATCTATCAGGAGGGGCTGATCCTCCCGGTGGGCGAGGTGGCGGTGATCGGCCTGGAAGGGTGGATGGACTTCGACAAGCGGATCGACATGCTGGCGACTTTCGCCGCCGTCCCCCCCGACCAGGACATCCCCTTCGTCTCGACGGTCCTTCGGAACGCCCAGATCCAGGTGCCGCTGACGGGGACGCTGGACCAGCCGCGGATCGACGGCGATCGGATCAAGGAGCGCTTCCAGGATTTCGGCGAGTCGCTGCTGGAGACGACGCTGGGGATCGGCGCCGGGATCGGCGACATCTTCCGACGCGGCCCCGGCCGGATCCGCCCCGCCCCGCCGCCGCCCGTCATCCGGGGCCCCGCGTTGGAACCTCCCCGCCCCGGGGCCCCCGCCGACCCCCTGGTCGTCCCCCCGCCGCCCGCCCCGCGCGTCGACCCCGACCTGGAAATCGAGCTCCCCGGCATGCGCGTCCCCTACTCGCGCACGCCCGAGGCTCGCCAGCTCGAGAAGGAGGAGCGCCAGCGGCGGCGGCTGGACAAACGCAACGAGCGCCGCGCGCGGCAGGGCAAGCCGCCTTTGTGACGCTCCCGCGGGATCGATTGAACGGGAGCGCGCCGCGCGGGATGATGGATCGACGACACTTCGCGGCGGCTCGACGCGACACAATCGATCCGGAGGCGGTCGCATGGCCGAGAAACATCCGATGGCGGGCGCCGGCCAGTTCCAGTGGAACACCGGCGGGTGGTTCGGCGCCCTGGTGGGCGGCACCTCGTGGCTGCTCGTCGGCGCGATCTTCATGGCGCCGCGCGCGCCCTGGCTCGCGGCCTGGTGGGCGGCCTGCTTCCTGGCGGCGAACGCCGTCGGCTTCGGGATGTGGCGTCGCCGCGACCGGACGCGGCCGTACCCGGCGATCCAGGCGCTGATGGCGACGTGCGGCGTCGCCGGGCTCCTGGCCGTCGTGGCGTTGCACGCCTTCGGGCCCGACGCCGTCAAGGCTGGGTTAACGGGACGAGGGGGCATGCCGGCGCGCGCGGGCTTCCTCGGCGGTCCGCTCTCCTCCCTGTATGGGGTCTTCCTGATCGGGATCCCCGCGATGATGGGTTGGTTCGCGGTGATGGAGCGGGTGGGGCGGCGGGACGGCGAATCTCGATCTCGCGCCTAGGATTTCCCGGGCCGCCGCGGGTCGCTTTCCCGGACGAGACACCGAGTCGAGGGCGGGGTCATGGCGAGCTCCACGCTGGGGGTCGGGTCCGGGACGGACGGCGCGGCGGCGCGAGAGGCCGCCGGGACGAACGGGGGACGGACGCCCCCGCTGGACCCGCTGGAGATCGCGTCCGGGCTGCTGGCGTTCGTCGTCTGGATCCTGCTGATGACGGCCGGCATCACGGTCGCGGCGCAGGATTACATCGACCCCATCCGCGAGATGACGGCCTCGGGTGCGGCGGAGGTGGTCGGCTGCCTGCTGGTGATCGCGACCTGCCACACGGTCACGAACACGGCGATGCTTTGCTGCGTCTCGGCGTTCCTGGGCGTGCTGGGGAACCGGGTCCTCGGCTCGATCCCCAACCCGGAGATCGCCCATGCGTCGAGCCGTCGCGCCGCGTACCTCTCGGCGGTGATCCGGGGGTTCTTCGTCTTCCTCGTCTTCCTGTCCGGGACGGTGGCCCTGTCCGACCAGGCGTTCATCAACCTGTCGCTGGACAGGTACATCCGGCTGGTCGGCCTGTCGTCGCTGTTCAGCTTCACCGTGGGCTACAACCCGGACGTCTTCTCGCAGCTCATGGCGCGCGTCAACGGGACGCTGAACTCCCCCGGCGAGCCCCGGTGAAGCTCGAACCTTTTGGCAACGGGCGTGTCAGTTGATACGCTGTAAGCAGGGGCCGGATCGCGTCCCCACGCCCTGCCCCGCCCCCACAAGGATTCGAACGACCTCCGTGGACGGAATCGACGCCCCCCTCGACCGGCTGGGATACCTCCAGAAGATCCTCACGGCGCGCGTGTACGACGTCGCGGTGGAGACGCCGCTCCAGCGGGCGGCGAAGCTCTCGGCGCGGATCGGCAACGACGTGTGGCTGAAGCGCGAGGACGAGCAGCCCGTCTTCAGCTTCAAGCTGCGCGGGGCCTACAACAAGATGGCGCTGCTGTCGACCGAGGCGCGGGAGCGCGGGGTCGTCTGCGCGTCGGCCGGCAACCACGCGCAGGGGGTCGCGCTCAGCGCCCGCCGGCTGGGGTGCCGCGCCACGATCGTGATGCCCGTGACCACGCCCTCGCTGAAGGTGGACGCCGTGCGCGGGCTGGGGGGCGAGGTCGTCCTGCACGGCGAGAGCTACTCGGACGCCCACCTGCACGCGCTGGAGCTTTGCACGGCCCACGGATACACGTTCGTCCATCCGTTCGACGACCCGGACGTGATCGCCGGCCAGGGGACGATCGGGATGGAGATCCTGCGCCAGCATCAGGGGCCGATCCACGCGGTCTTCGCGGCGATCGGCGGCGGCGGGCTGGTCGCGGGGGTCGCGGCCTACATCAAGGCGGTGCGGCCCGAGATCAAGGTGATCGGCGTGCAGACCGCGGATTCCGACGCCATGATCCGATCGGTCCGCGACGGCCGAAGGACGCCGCTGCCGGACGTCGGGCTGTTCTCCGACGGCACGGCCGTCAAGCTCGTGGGGGAGGAGACGTTCCGCCTGGTCGACGAGCTGGTCGACGACTTCGTCACGGTCTCCACCGACGCCGCCTGCGCCGCGATCAAGGACGTGTTCGAGGACACCCGCAGCGTCCTGGAGCCGGCCGGGGCGCTGTCGGTGGCCGGGGCGAAGCAGTACGCCGCCGAGCATGGGCTGAGGGACGAGACCCTGGTTGCGATCGCCGGCGGGGCCAACATCAACTTCAACCGGCTCCGGTTCGTGGCCGAGCGGGCCGAGGTGGGCGAGGAGCGCGAGGCCATCTTCGCCGTCACCATCCCCGAGCGCCGGGGGAGCCTCAAGCGGCTCTGCGAGACGATCGGCGACCGGAGCGTCACCGAGTTCAACTACCGGATCTCGGACGCGGAGGCGGCCCACCTGTTCGTCGGCCTGGCCGTGTCGGGCCGCGACGAGGCCGCCGAGCTGGCGGGGCGGATCGCGGCCGAGGGCTTCCCGGTGGTCGACCTGACCGGCGACGAGCTGGCCAAGGAGCACGTCCGCCACATGGTCGGCGGCCGCAGCCCGCTGGCCGGCGACGAGCGGCTCTACCGCTTCGACTTCCCCGAACGCCCCGGCGCCCTGACGCGGTTCCTGGCGAACATGCCGCCGGGATGGAACATCAGCCTGTTCCACTACCGCAACCAGGGGGGCGACGAGGCCCGCGTCCTCGTCGGCCTGCAGATCCCCGGCACCGACCCGTCGGCCGTCCTCGCCTTCGCCGCCGGGCTCAGCTACCCCTGCATCGACGAGACCGACAACCCCGTCTACCGCCTGTTCCTGCGGTGACGGGGGCCGATCAGCCCAGCGAGGCGAACTCCGGCGCGTAGCTCACGAGCCCCGCGCCGGCCGGGAGCGAGCCGGGCGTCAGCTCGACGACCTGGAAGGCGTCCCCGCCGCCGTACTCGTCGGACAGGCCGGACGCCGACGCGGGGCGGAAGCCGAACCGCCCGTAGTAATCCGGCTCGCCGAGCACCACCGCCCAGCCGAAGCCGGCGGAGCGGCATGCGTCCAGCCCCGCGGCGACCAGCGCCGCCCCCACGCCGCGACGCCGATGCGTCGGCAAGATGGCCAGCGGCGCGAGCCCCGCGCCCACGGACCTCGCCTCGACCGTGACCGGGCTGAACGCGACGTGACCGACGACCCGGCCATCGACCTCCGCGACCAGCGAGGCCGACAGCCGGCCCGCCTCGCGCAGCAGATCCACCAGCCGCGCCTCGGCCCCGGTGGGGAAGGACGCCTCGTGGACGGCGCGGATCGCGGGGGCGTCGCCGGGCCGCTCGGGGCGGATTGTGATGGTCGGGCCGCTCAGCTCGTGATGCCCTTGGTGAGGTGGAGGAACGCGGTCTCCAGGTTGATCTCGTCTTCCTTGAACATGGTCAGCTCGAAGCCGTTCTCCAGGATGCGGCTGGCGAGGAAGCCGTACTGGTGGACGCCGGGGCGGAGCTTCACGATCAGGACGCCGTTCTTCTCGTCGACGGACTCGACCTCGGCCTGGGACTCCAGCAGGTCGGCGGCCTCGGAGAGGCGGTCGGCGACGTGGATGTTCAGGACCACGTCGGTGCGGACCTGCTTCATGACCTCGGTGACCTCACCATTCACCAGCAGGCAGCCCTGCTCGATGATGCCGATCTTGTTGCAGATGTCGGCCAGCTCGGGGAGGATGTGGCTGGAGACGAGGATCGTCTTGCCCATCCCCCGCAGCTCCTTGAGCAGCCCGCGCATCTCGATGCGGGCCCGCGGGTCCAGGCCGGACGCGGGCTCGTCCAGCAGGAGCACCTGCGGGTCGTGGAGCAGGGTCCTCGCCAGCCCCAGGCGCTGGGTCATCCCGCGGGAGAGGCTCGTGACAAGGGCGTCGCGCTTGTAGGTCAGGTCGACCAGCTCCAGGACCTCGGCGCAGATCTTCTTGCGGGCGGCCCCCTTGATGCGGTAGGCCGAGGCGAAGAACTCCAGGTACTCGATCACCTTCATGTCGTCGTACACGCCGAAGAAGTCGGGCATGTAGCCGATGACGCGGCGGATCTCCTTCGCGCCGGTGTAGATCGAGTGGCCGCAGACGGTGGCCTCGCCCCAGCTCGGGTTCAGCAGGGTGGCGAGGATCCGCATGGTCGTGGTCTTGCCGGCGCCGTTGGGCCCGATGAAGCCGTAGACGTCCCCCTGCTGAAGCGTCAGGTTGAGCCGGTTCAGGGCGTACATCTCGCCGTACATCTTCGTCAGGTCGTGGGTCTCGATCATCGCGATCCGCCTCGTCTGGCTGCTACGTTCCGTGAGGGGCTGGGGAGATGTCCGGGTCGGGCTCAGCGCGTGGAGGCGGCCGGGGCCTTCAGGGGGAGGATGACGCGGAGGACCGTCGTCTGCTCGACATTCGGCGTGTTGGGCGCGTTCCCGATCGCCACCCGGGCGGCCGGCCGGTCGATCCGGGCGACGAGCATCGGCCGCTGGAGCGCGAGCTGGCCGGTGAGGTCGAGGTCGCGGAGCACGGCGTTGCCCAGCGGCTGGTCCTGGCCGGTCCGGCGGGACTCGGCGTCGTGGAACATCGCGGCGAGGATCAGGTCGCCCCGATCGAGGGTGGAGGTCGAACCGTCCCCGGACGGGACGCCCGTCATGTAGTTGGGCTCGCGGGCCTTCAGCTCGCCGGAAAGGCTGCGGTCCGACTGGAGTTCCACCCGCATCGTCTGCCCCGGCGCGATGTTCCCCAGGAGGTAGGCACGCTTCTCGAAGGCGAGCACGGCGTCGGTCAGGGGGTACGCCTGGAGGTTCGTGATGGTCCCGGCCACGCGGTCGAAGCCGGAGAGGGCCAGGTCGGATTCCACGACCGGCCGCGCGGGGCCGAACCAGCGGGCGGAGAAGGTCCGGGCGCTCCAGATCGGGATGCGGACCCGCTCCAGCCGCTGGAAGTCGCCGACCGGGGCGTAGGCGTAGCCGCCGCCGGTGAACGAGAAGCGGTTGCTCGAACCGCCCATGCCGCCGAACCGCGCCTCGGGGACGCCGAACCAACTGGTCGTCACCTCCACGCCGGGCTCGGGCTCGGGGAGTGCGTCGGCCTTCGGGTCGACGACCGGCGGCGGGGCGTCGGGCTCGTCGATCGCGACCGGGACGAACGCCAGGTCGTAATCGCGGTTCTGGGGGCTGAAGAGCGTCGTCCACGACCGGCCGCGGGCCAGTCCCGAGACCTGATCCAGGTCGATCGCGTCGACCTTGTTCACCAGCAGCTCGTTCCCCTTCATGCGGTAGGCGGCCAGGTACGCGAGCAGGGTGAACGTCGCGACGATCAGGGGGAACGTGATCCAGGTCAGCTCCATCCTGCCGACGACCTTCTTGAGGAAGAGGTAGTCCCCCGGTCCGATCGCCAGGATATAGAGGAAGGCGAGGAAGGCCACGACCCCGAAGGAGACCATCTGGACCGTCGGGAACTGCTCCAGCGCCACGCGGAGCTGGCTGGCCAGGTCGGTGACGCCCGAGGAGTAGAACGAGCCCGTCGCGCCGCCGACGCTCGCCGTGTGGTCTTCCTCGAAGCGGTCGCGCTTCAGGTCGAGCGCCTGGACCCAGAAGAGGCCGCGGTCGGTCCACCGGGCGAAGGCCTCGTCCTCCACGTCGGCGGCGATCAGCGTGACGCGGCCGAAGCCGAGCGGGCCGCGGACGACCAGCGGCAGGCCCGAGCCGATCGCCAGCGCCCGCCCGCCCGCGTCCTCCACGCCTTCCAGCCGGACCACCATCCGCGGCGGCGAGCCGGGGGGGGTGATCGGCTTGCTGGAGTTGGCGAACGTGTCCAGCGCCTCCAGCGACTGGAGCCGCTCGCGGCCGGTCGGCCGGGCGGGGAGGACGGCCCCGAGCGCCGAGTCGCGGACGGCCTCCCAGTTTTCGCCCAGGCTCACCACCAGGTGCCCGCCCCGCCGGGCCCAGTCGACGAGCGCCTGGCCGCGAGGGCCCGCGAGCATGGCCGCGACCTCCGGGTCGGCCGTATCGACCACCACGACCCGCGCGCCGTCGTAGCCCAGCCAGCGTTCGGGCGTCCGGTCCGACGAGGCGTCCAGCGGGGTGACGACCAGCTCGGACGCCCGGCCGTCGGTCCGGCGGAAGCCGGCGACCTCGCCCACCATGTCCACGCCCTGGGGCCGGCCCAGCGCGAGGATCCAGGAGTCGTCCGGCGCGATCGCCTTCGGGGCGTCGCCGGTCGCCTGGTCGCGGGAGCGCGAGGCCAGCCGGCGGCCGGATTCGTCGCGGACCTCGACCGAGAACGACCCGTCGCGCGTCCCGATCCGGGAGTAGGCGGTGAAGTTCCGGGACTCGCCGGCCGGCAGGTCGATGGCCTGGCGAGAGGCGGCCGGGACGCCGTCGTCGTCGGCGACCACGACGTTCAGCAGCCCCTTCAGGGGCGCGTCGCCGGCCCGGATTTGGGCCTGGATCGGGGTCCACGCCCCGATCTTGAAGGTGCCCTCGTCGCCCAGGCCGACGCGGACCTCTTCCAGCACGACCGGTTCCGCCCCCATCGCCGGCGTGGCGGCGACCCACGTCGCGAGGACCGCCGGGGCGAGCCAGCTAGCGAATCGGATGCGGGGACGCTCGGGGGGCGGGTTGTTCATCATGGCGGTGCGCGTCGGGGTCCGGTTGGGTCGGTCGGTGAGATGGGCGGCTCAGGGCTTCTCGGCCGGGTCGCAGGCGCAGGGAGAACGGCCGCAGCCGGGGCAGCCCGCGCCATACTTGCGCCGGACCGCGTCATCAAGGTCCACGCCGCGGATGTTGGCGAGGGTCGCCAGCCAGGCCAGGACGTCGGCCATCTCGAGCGCCAGCTCCTCCGGGGATCCGGACCTCAGCGCCGTCGCCAGTTCGCCGAACTCCTCCGCGAGCCAGACGAACGTCGCGTCGGCGCCGCGCGCGGCGTCCTTCTCCCCGTACATCTCGAGGATGGTCCGTTGCAATTCGCCCAGAGTCATCCCGCCGTCCTTCGCCTGGCCCATGACACGGATCTTACCCGATCCCCCGAACGGCACGCGAGGGGGTTCCTCGTGGACGCTTGTCCGGGGCGGAGGGTGGGAGCCCACCGGCCGTCGCGCGGCCCGCGGAGTTGGCTTCGTTCGCGCGCGCCGGCCATGCGGCGTCCTCGATGCAACCCGCATCCCTTCCTGGAATTAAGTTCTCCGAGAGGTTGGCTTCGTTCGTCATTTTCGAAGAGGTTTTCCGTCGCCCCTCCGCCAGGGCTGGCATGCGTGCCGCGGATACGCTCGCGCTCGCCACGAGATCTCCCGGGAGGCCAGGCCCGGCTGCTTACACAAGGTGGCGGACGCCATGATTCGCCGGAAAGGGCGAACTGGCGATTCCCTGGGCGAATACCCCTCGCCCCCACGCGGGCGAGGACAGCCGGAAGCCCGGCCGGCCTCCGAGCAAGGTGACGGCCGTCTCGCTCAACCTCCCTACGTCCGGCCGGCGGGGCTGCCGGGCCGAGGTCCTCGCCGCGTCCCCGACGGGGCGGCATGCCTTCCCGATCCGTCGGGAGGCGTCGATCGTCCGAATTGTCAAGGAGCGGGCCACCGTCGAACATGATCCGCATCCAGGCATCCGGGATTTCAATATTCCTTGGGGATGCGCGGAGTATCGCGACGACGGCATTTCGCACCGCTGAGCAGGTCGCTTCGCGATGGGTGGGCGTCGGATCGTGGCGCCGGGAGGATGGGCGGGCCTGAACGCCATGGTTCGCGCGGAAATGCCTCTATTCGGCTCCGCGAGGCGGGCCGGCCGGGGCCCGGAGAAGGGAGGGGGACGGCTCGCGGCGTTGGCACGTCGATTGCGATCTCAATACGCCAACAGCCGAGACGGGTCGGGCCGCCAATCCAGGAGGTCGCGGCCCTTCCCCTCGGCAATCCGTCGCGACGCCTGGTCGCGGCGATCCCGGGAATCGGGCCGGACGATGACCGGGCCCGGCCCTCAACCCCAAGGAGAAGAACCATGGCCATCAACCTTCAGAACCTTCAGGGTCAGTGGAACGAGCTCAAGGGCGACGTGAAGAAGAAGTGGGGCCAGCTCACCGACGACGACCTCCGCTGGACCAACGGCAACATCGATCAGCTGATCGGCCGCATCCAGAACCGGACCGGCGAGCAGCGCGAGAACATCGAGAAGTATCTCGACTCGCTGCTGTCCCAGGGCGCCTCGGCCCTGTCGAGCGCCGTGGAGTCGGTCGGCCAGGCCGCGAGCCATGCGACCAACCGGCTTCGCGAGGGCTACGGCAAGTTCAGCGAGCAGGCCGGCGAGAGGCTGGGCGCGGTCGGCGAGATGGCCGGCGAGCAGTACGAGCACGCCCGCGGCATGGTGGTGAGGAACCCGATCCAGTGGGTGGCGGCGGCCTTCGGCGTCGGCCTGCTGGCGGGGATCGCCATCGGCTACTCGAGCGCCTCGTCGCACCAGCAGCAGTCGCGTCGCTTCTTCTGATAGGCACCGCACCACTCGCGGGGCCCGCCCCCCCGCCCTCGTCGGCGGGGGGGACTCGGCCCGGGAGGTCTCGATATGTTACGCCTGGCGATCCTGTTCGCGATCGTCTCGATCCTGGCCGCGGCGTTCGGCTTCTACGGCGTCAGCGACGCCTCCGCCGGGATCGCTAAGTTCTTCGCCGCGATCTTCGCGGTCCTGTTCCTGGTCGTCCTGGTCCTCGGCCTCGTCGGGGCCAAGAAGGTGGCGACCTAGGAGGCAGCGCGCGTCCATCGCGGTCCACGAGAATCGAGGGACGGCCTCCACCCGGGGGCCGTCCCTCGCGGCTTGCGCGAGGAGCGGCCCGGCTGGCGTTCCCCTTCTCCACACAAGTTGAGAAGGGCATGGGCCCTATTCGTCCCCTCTCCCCCCGGGAGAGGGTAGCCGCGGCAGCGGCGGGTGAGGGTCGTCGGAGCGCGGCTGGAGCATCGGCGCGGGATGTCCTGGACCGCCGCCATCTCTACATTGCGACGACCCTCACCCGGCCCTTCGGGCCACCCTCTCCCGGGGGGAGAGGGGACGGCGCGCGCCGTCCCGACAACGCGCCGCGGACTCCATCCGCATCTCACCCCGGCTCGGCCCCCGGGGCGGACCTGGGATGGAATTGAGCGTGGACGCGCCGCAGGTGGCTCAGCTCGACGCGAGTGTAGATCTGGGTGGTCGCGATCGAGGCGTGTCCCAGCATCTCCTGCACGACGCGCAGGTCGGCGCCCCCGGCCAGGAGGTGGGTGGCGAAGCTGTGCCGCAGGGTGTGCGGGCTGACCTCGGGCGAGAGCCCGGCGGCCGCCGCGGCCTGCTTCACGATCCGCCACAGGCCGATGCGCGAAAGCGGCTTCCCGGCGCGGGTGACGAAGATGGTCTCGGTCGCCGGGTAGCGGGCGATCAGCTCTGGGCGGTCGCGCTTCATGTAGATGGCGAGCGCCTCGCGGGCGCGCGAGCCGAGCGGCACCCTGCGCTCCTTGTCCCCCTTGCCCACGCAGCGGGCCAGGCCGGCTTCCAGATCCACGTCGCACGGGCGCAGGCCGACGACCTCGGAGGCGCGGCAGCCGGTGGCGTAGAGGGTCTCCAGCGCCGCGCGGTCGCGACGGCCCAGGCGGGTCTCGGCCGAGGGGGCCGTCAGCATCCGTTCGACGGCGGCGGGCCCCAGCACGACCGGCAGGCGGTCCCAGAGGGCCGGGGCGGTCAGCAGCTTCGCGAGGTTGTCGGTCAGCTTGCCTTCCATGACCAGGTAGCGGAAGAACGTCGACAGGCTGGCGAGGTGCCGCGCGACGCTGCTGGGGGCGAGGCCGGAGCCGGCCAGGAGGTCGACATAGCCCCGGAGCGTTGCCGCGTCCAGCGACTCGATCGGCCCCGGGGCGTGGTCTCGACGCCAGCCCAGGAAGCGCATCAGGTCGGACCGATACGCCGCCAGCGTGTGCGACGAGACGCCGCATTCCGCCATCAGGTAGTGGAGGAAAGGGCCGACCGGATCCCGGTTGCGGGCGGGACGATACGCGGGTTTCAAGGGACGCTCCTGGGGGTGGCCGAGCGGGCCCGGATGGGCCGCCCACGACCAGGATCGGCAGGATGGGCCCCCCCGCTCCACCGATCCCGAGGGTCCCTGGAATCCCGCTTCCCCCCGCGTCGGTCTCGTCATGGGGGGGGCGATCCGGGTATAACTCTAGCTCGTTCACCGCGATCCATCCCGACGAGGCCATTCCCCAAGATGTCGCCCTCCGAACCCGAGCCGGCCGCCGTCGCGTCCCCGCCCCGGCGGATGCTCCCCACGATCGGCGGCCCCATCTTCGCGCTGGTCGTCCTCTTCCTGATGAACCTGCTGAACTACATCGACCGCTACTCGTTCTTCGCGGTCGGCGTGGACATCAAGAAGTCGTTCGACATCGACGACTACTGGTACAGCGTGCTGGCCGTGGCGTTCATGGTGGTCTACACCGTCGTCTCGCCGCTGATGGGTTGGCTGGGGGACCGCTACGACCGCCGGATGCTGCTCGCCTCCGGTGTGGCGCTCTGGAGCTTCGCGACGGTGGGGTCGGCGTTCTCCTACGACTTCTACCACATGTTCTTCTGGCGTTCGCTGCTGGGCATCGGCGAGGCCAGCTACGGCGTCATCGCGCCGACCCTGATCGCGGACCTCTTCCCGGTCAAGAAGCGCGGCCGCGCGATGGGGGTGTACTACCTCGCCCTGCCGCTCGGCGGGGCGCTGGGGTACGGGATCGGCGGCTGGATCGGCGACCACTGGGGATGGTCGCGGGCGTTCCTCGTCGTCGGCCTGCCGGGCCTGTTCGCGGCCGTGGCCGGCCTGATGATTTACGACCCGGGCCGCGGGGCGGCCGAGGGGGTCCACCACGTCAAGGAAGACCGCCCGACGTGGGGGGACTACCTGCGGCTGTTCACGATCCCGACGTTCGTCCTGAACACGATCGGGATGGCGGCGGTGACGTTCGCGACCGGGGCCTACGCCGTCCACGGGGCGAACTTCTACCAGACCGTCCGGGGCATGTCGATGACCGAGGCGACGACCTCCATCGGCATCCTGACCGCCGTGGCGGGCCTGCTGGGGATCGCGCTGGGCTCCGGCCTGGCCGACTTCGGCACGAAGTTCACCAGGCGGTCGTACCTGCTGATGGCGGCGCTCGTCACGGCGGGGGCGGTGCCGCTGGCCCTGTTCGCGATCCTGGACCCCGAGCGCATCGGGTCGCTGGCGATGCTGTTCGGGGCGATGATCCTGCTGTCCATGGTCCTGGGGCCGTGCAACACGGTGATCGCCAACGTGGTCCCGGCGAACAAGCGGGCCTCGGGCTTCGCGCTCTACATCTTCCTGATCCACGTCTTCGGGGACATCAGCTCGCCGGTGATCCTGGGCAAGATCTCCACCTACTTCGGCCGCCCCGCCGTCGCGGAGTCTTGGATCGGCTCGTTCTTCGCGTCGATCGGCGCGGTCCCGGTGAAGGAGGAGAACCTGACGGTCGCCATGCTGGCGGTCGCGCCGGTGCTGGCGCTGGGCGCGTTCTTCTTCCTGCTGGGCTCGCGGCACCTCCCCGCGGACCAGCAACGCGTGATCGACGCCGGCGGCGGGGCCGGCGCGGGGCCGGCGTCGGTCCCTCATTGATTCGAACTCGACGGGTGATCACACCATGAGTCGCGAGAAGACCCTGCGGCGAATCCTGGACGGCGGCGTGGTGGCGGTGGTCCGGGCGGAGTCCGGCGAGGCGCTGGTGAAGGTGGTGGAGGCGCTCGCCGACGGCGGCGTGACGGCCGCCGAGATCACCTTCACCGTCCCCGACGCCCTCGACGTGATCCGCGACGCCCGAAAGACGTTGGGGGACGCCGTGGCCCTCGGCGCCGGGACCGTGCTGGACCCGGAGACGGCGCGCGCGGCGATCCTCGCCGGCGCGGAGTACCTGGTCAGCCCGACGGTCAACCCGGACGTCATCCGCCTGGCCCGCCGCTACGACAAGGCCGTGATGCCCGGCGCGTTCAGCCCGACGGAGATCCTGACGGCGTGGGAGGCGGGCGCCGACGTGGTGAAGGTCTTCCCCGCCGACGTCGGCGGGCCCGGCTACCTCAAGGCGATCCGGGGGCCCCTGCCCCAGATCCGGCTGATGCCCACGGGCGGCGTCGACCTCGACACCGCGACCAACTTCCTCAGGGCCGGCGCCTGCTGCCTGGGCGTCGGCGGGACGCTCGTGGAGCCGAAGGCCGTCGCCGCGGGCGACTTCGCCCGCATCCGCGACCTGGCGTCGAAGTTCGCGGCGATCGTCCGGGAGTTCCGGGCCGCTCGCTGACGATGACCGGTCCCGTCAATCGGCCTCCCAATGGTCCACGATGCGGTCGAGGACGTGCTCCGGGCAGCCGCGCGTGAACTCCATGTGCAGGAACGTCCAGCCGGTGTCGGGATCCTCGCGGGTCGCCACGGCGCGGCCCTCGACGACCGTCGGCCCGCGACGGGTGCCCAGGTCCAGGTGAAGGACGGCGTCGAGGGGCGGGACGACGGGCACGATCAGGCCCGCGCCCCCGACGCTGAGGTTCACGACCCGGATCTCCATGCGGGATTCGACCCGGCGATCGACCCACGACAGGGCGGCCTCGGCGAACGGCGTCTCGCGACGGGGCCAATGGCGGCGGTCCAGGACGGGGTTGTTGAGCTGGGGAGCGTCCCCCCGCAGGCGAAGGCCGGCGACTCTCATTGGCGTTGGCTCGTCGATGGGATCTGGGAATCCCCGGGCCCGACGCCCGGCTTTCCTTCAAAAGCCTAGGTCGCGCTTATTCGAAACGGGGCGAGTTCCAAATTGTCGACGCGCCGGGGGCCGGATCACGCGCCGCGGGAGGGGGCGTCGGCGACGAGCGACAGGAGGTCCTCGACCGTGACCGGCTTGACGAGGAGCCGGGAGCAGCCCGCGGCGCGGACCCGCGCGCCGACCTCCAGGGCGTCGTGGCCGGAGATCGCGATCAGGACCGGCGGGGGGGTCTCGCCGCCGAGGCGGGCGGCGAGCTGGCAGCCGTCCATGTCCGGGAGCGAGAGGTCGATCAGGACGACGTCGGGCCGGAATCTGGCGTCGGCGAGGAGGGCCTGGCCGCCGTCGTAGGCGGCCTCGGCCTGGTGTCCCTCGATGGACAGGACGGCCGCCATCATGTCCGCGGACTCGCGGTGGTCGTCAACGATCAGGACGCGTGTCGGTCGCACGGTCGGCCTCCGGGTTCGGCTAGGGCGACCCGGGCTTTACGCAACCGGCGCGCCGGCGAGCCGCGCCTTGAGGTCGTCGAACGTCGAGGGGGCGTCGCGGTCGAAGACGAACCGGGAGGGGAGCCCGACGATCCGGCTGGCGCCCAGGCCGAACAGGGCGCGCTGGCAGGCCGTCAGCTTCTTGGCGGCGACCAGCGCCGTGACCCGCCAGCCGTCGCGGCCGGCCTCGTCCCAGACCTCGCCCCGGGCGATGTGCATCGCCCCCTGGGCGGAGAGGTACTCGGCGACCCTCGCCGCCGACTCGGCCCCCGCGGCCGCCGGCGAGCCGACGACCTCCAGGTGCAGCAGCCCCTCCGACCGCTTCACGCCGTCGATCGCGTCGAGCAGCATGGCCAGCGGGCCGGCCTCCCCCTCGTCGATCATCGCCCGGAGGCTCGGAGCGTGGCCGATCAGGCAGGATGCCGAATCGAGCACGATCCCGCCGCCGATCTCGCGCAGGCGGTTGTCCTTCAGCGTCACGCCGGAGCTGGTCAGGTCGACGATGACGTCGGCGATGCCCAGGCTCGGGTGCAATTCCAGCGCGCCGTCGGAGTCGATCAACTGGTAGTGGAAGACCCCCCACTTGCGGAAGTACTGCCGCACCAGCGCGGGGTACTTGGTGGAGACCCGGAAGGTCTTGCCCGACGCCTTGAACTCGGCCGTCAGGTCGACCAGGTCCATGACGTGACCGACGTCCACCCAGCTCTCCGGCACCGCGACCACCAGCCGGCAGCCGCCGTAGCCGAGGTCCGGCGAGACGACCGCGGCGTCCTGGGCCTCGAAGGCGTGCTCGGCGTAGACGTCCATCCCGGTGACGCCCAGGTGGCAGCGGCCTTCCTGGACTTGCAGCACGATGTCGGTCGGCCGCATGAAGACGACGTGGAACCGCGGCTGGCCGGCGATGACCGCCTCGTACTGGCGGTCGCTGGCGCGGCGGACCTTGTAGCCGGCCGTTTTGAGGATCTCGATGATCCCCTCGTACAGGTGCCCCTTGGAGGGGATGGCCAGGCGGATCGGGTCGACGAGGGGGGTCATCGGGCGTCCTCCCCCGCCAGCGAGAGCCGGCCCTTGATCTGCTCGATCAACTCGTCCTCCCGGACCGAACGCACGTCGCCGTGCTCCAGGTTCCAGACCTCGATCTCCGGGCCGGCCTCGACGATCCGGTCCAGCCCCAGCGACTTGGCGTAGGCCACCGCCGCCTCCATCTCCAGCTCCGCCGTGACCACGGGGATGTCCACGCGGTCGCGGAGCAGGGCCGCCAGCGCCGCGGCCCGGCGAGGCTCGCCCATGACGAGCCACCCCCGCGCGGGCTTCTCGGCGGGCGCCGCCGTCGCGGCGAGCGCCTGGTCGAGCCGCTCCAGGCCGAAGGCGAAGCCCGCGCCGCGGTCGTCGCGGTCGAGCCCCCCCAGCACGCGCGCCAGGCCGTCGTAGCGCCCGCCGCCGCAGACCTCGACCGGCCCATCCGGCGTGTCGACCGCGAGTTCGAAGATCATCCGCGTGTAGAATCCGACCCCCCGGCCGAAGCCGAGGTCCAGCTCGACCCGCGCGGGGTCGACCCCGAGCCGGCCCAGCATGTCGCAAAGCTCGGCGATGGCCGCGACGGAGCCCGGCGCCTTGGCGGCGAACTCGCGATCCAGCCGGGCCAGCACGTCGGCCGCCGGACCCCGGAGCGCCGAGAGCGAGCGGACGATCCCCCGGACGTTCTCCAGCACCTCGTGCAGCGAGTGCTCCAGCTCCCACTTGGACCGCAGCCGGCCGACGATCTCGCCGCCGGATCGCCTGCCGGTCACGTCCGGGACCAGGTGCCGGAAGAGCCGGTCGACGGCCGGGTCGGGCTCGCCCTCGGGCGAGGCGAAGGGCGCGGCGGCGTCGGCTCCGGCCGTCCCCATCCAGGCGGTCAGGCGATCGAGCGCCGCCTCCAGGGTGTTGACACCCTTCCCCTCGCTGGCAGCCTCGCTGAGCGACTCGATCAGCGCCGAGGTCGCCGCCGGCGGCAGGCCCGCGCCCCCGAGCAGTTCCAGGATCAGCCCGACGTGGCCGACCCGCACACGAGGCGCGGCGACCCCCAGCGAGCGCAGCGACCAATCGGCCAGCCAGACGACCTCGGCGTCGGCCGCCGGGCCCCCGGCGCCGATCAGCTCAACCCCCGTCTGGATGAACTCGCGGTCCACCCCCTTGCCGGTCGGCTGGAACCGGAAGACCGGCCCGGAGACGGCCGCCCGCCAGGGCAACAGCGGCGGCTCCTCGGCCTCGACGTAGGCCCGCACCAGCCCGGCGGTCAGCTCGGGACGCAGGCAGATGCCCGCCATCCCCGCCCCGGAGACCTCGAACAGCTTGCCCACGATCCCCGCGCCGCTCTTGCGCTCGTGCAGCTCGGACATCTCCAGCACGGGCGTCCGCGCCGGGCGGTAGCCGGCGCGGGCGAAGCAGCGCATCAGGGCGCGCTCGTAGCCCCGCAGGCGGGCGTAGTCGGATTGGAGCCAATCCCGGGTGCCGCGGGCGAGCCCGACTCGGCGTTCGACGACGGCGTTCACGACGAGGCCCCCCGATGCTCGATGACCTCGAGCGCCCCGCGGACCGAGTCCTCCAGGACCGACCACGCCAGGCCGCGGTCCTCGTGGCGGGTCTCCAGGTCGCGGAGGTTGAACGTCTCGCCGGCGACCTCGTCCGGGCCGACGATCACCGCCAGCTTGTGCCCGTGCTTCGTGCCGTATCCCATCTGCTTCCCCACCTGGATCGGCTCGGGGTAGATCTCGCAGCCGATCCCCCCCTTCCGCAGCGCCGAGGCCAGCCGCATCGGCACGCCCGGGTCGGTCCCGGGGAAGTTGGCGATCAGCACCGGCGCGGCCGTTCCCGCCCCCTTCAGGGCGCCGGCTTCTTCCATCAGGGCGAGCAGCCGGTCGAGCCCGATCGACGCCCCCACGCCCGGCAGGCGTCGCGGGGTGAAGAGGCTGGCGAGGTTATCGTAGCGGCCCCCGGAGGCGACGCTGCCGAACCGCTCCCAGCCGTCGACGGTCGTCTCGAAGACGACGCCGGTGTAGTAGTCGAGCCCGCGCGCCAGGCCCAGGTCGATCGCGATCCGGTCGGCAGGCACGCCTCCGGCCTCCAGCAGCCGGGCCACGGCGCGGAGGTCGGCGATGCCCCTGGCGGCGCGCTCGTTGGCGCCGAACCGGGCCTCTGCGGCGTCGAGCACGTCGGTCCGGCCGCGTCCCCCCTCGGCGAAGTCGAGGATCCCGGCGGCCTGTTCCTCGGACAGCCCCGCGCCCCCCTCCTCCGCCGGCCGGGCCAGCTCGGCGTGGACGCCGTCGCGGCCGATCTTGTTGAGCTTGTCCAGCGACCGCAGGACCAGGCCGGTCTTGCCGT
The DNA here is from genome assembly GCF_037189885.1 of Paludisphaera sp. Classification (NCBI taxonomy): domain Bacteria; kingdom Pseudomonadati; phylum Planctomycetota; class Planctomycetia; order Isosphaerales; family Isosphaeraceae; genus Paludisphaera; species Paludisphaera sp. The sequence continues at coordinate 100,573 of NZ_JBBCIR010000013.1, read as the reverse complement.
CGAGGCCCAGGGCCTCCAGGGCGCCGTCGAGGATCTTGCGGTCGTTCAGGGCGATCGTGAACCGAGGGACCTCGGCCGCGGTCAGCGCGGAGTAGATCACCAGCGCCGTCTCGGCGTCGGCCAGCCGGCTGTCGGTGCCGATGGTGTCGAAATCGCACTGGACGAATTCGCGGAACCGCCCCTTGGCGGGCCGCTCGCCGCGGAAGACCGAGCCGACGGCGTACCGCTTGAACGGCACTCCGATCTCGTCGATATGCCTCGCCACGAACCGGGCCAGCGGGACGGTCAGGTCGAACCGCAGCGCCAGCTCGCCGGGCGTCCCCCCCTTGTTCGTGACCTCGAAGATCTGCCGCAGGACCTCCTCGGACCCGGCCCCCTTGCCGGTCAGGACCTCCATCCGCTCGATATGGGGGGTCTCGATCGGGACGAAGCCGAAGGAGGCGAAGGTCTCGCGGAACGTCCGGAGGATGCGCTCGCGGGGAATCATGACGGCGGGGAGCAGGTCACGCAACCCGCTGGCCACCCGGGGATCGATCATCGGCGTCCGCCCCATCGCGGCCCCCGGCCCGGGTCGGATCGACCGGCCGGAGCTGGACCGCTTTCAATAAGTTGCGGCGAGGGGTACCAACCTCGCGGCCCCCCAGACTAGCAAAACGCCACCCGGCGCGGCAATCGCGGCGACCTCGCCGACGGGCGCCGGCGGCCCTTCTATTCTCCCGACCCGGCGCTAATCCAGGTAGCTCCAGCGGCGGTCGCGGAAGTTGTAGATCTTCCGGTAGTACGGCGGGACGACCTGCCACGCGAGGAGGGGGTTCTCGGACCCGTGGTAGAAGAACTCGCTCGGCGGGCCCAGGCAATACCTCGCGGGGGGGACGGAAGGGAGATATCGCGGCGCGAGTTCGTCGAGCTTCCCGGGGAACCGACCGTTCTCGGCATGGTAACGCTCGCAGGCCGCCACGACCCGCCGGGCGTTCGTCTCGGCGACCGTGAGTTGGAGGTCGCTGTTGGCCCGGACGATCAGGAGCGTCAGGGCGGGGAGCCCGACCCTCAAGAGCGCGATGCCCCAGCCGGGGCGACGGATCGCGTTCAGGATCAGGCTGACGAGGAACCAGACCGGGCAGACGAGGGTCGACATCAAGAACGACCCGCAGACCCCCGCGTCCCAGGCCAGCAGGACGGCCGCGGCGACGACGCTCCGCTTGACGCGGCGGAAAATCCCGGGTCCGTCGGTCGTGGACATCGCGCCGGCTCCTTCGGTCGCGTCGGCTCCGGTCATCGTCCCTCGCGCTCCAGGCGGTCCAGGTCGGCCCAGGGGCCCCGGCTGCGGAACGTCGGGGCGGGGAGAGCGTGGGCCAGGGCGAGGGCGTCGGCCGTGTCGATCTCGTCGCGACGGCGCGCCAGGCCGCGGAAGATCCGCAGGCCGCGCTGGAGGGCGATGATCTCCCGGCGCGAGCGGCCGGCGGGGCTGTCGGGCCAGGGCTCCGGGTGTTCTTCCAGGTGGAAGAAGTGCGGGAGCAGCTTCGACATGTAGGCCCAGTAGTCCGGGTTGTCGGTCTGGACGACGAACAGGCCGCCGGGGGCCAGGACGCGGTGGACGTCGGCCGCGAACGCCGGGGCGACCAGCCGCCGGCTCGCCTGGCGCGGGTCGTGGTACGGCTGGGGATGGTACAGGTGGACCTCGGCCGCCGCGCCGTCGGAGACGTACCGCGAGAGGAACGTCTGGGCGTCCTTGACCGCGAACCGCGCGTTCGACAACCCCCGCTGGTTCCCCCGCCGGGTGGCGTATCGGATCACGACAGGCAGGACGTCGATCGCGAAATGGTCGTGGTCCGGCCGCGCCAGGGCGCTCAGCAGCGTGTACCGGCCGTTGCCGCAGCCCAGGTCGAGGACCAGTGGGGCCGAGCGGCCGAAGATGGCCGCGAAGTCGAGCGGCCCCTCCTCCGGCAGGCGCTTGATCGCCGTCCGCGCCCACTGCTCGGGGGGGAGGATTCGGCCCGGGATCGGGACCCCGAATTCATGTTCCACGCCGTCCGTCGCCATGCCGCGCCTCCCGAAAGGAACCATCATACCCGCGGGAGGCGTCGCCGCGAAAAACCTACCGCCCCGCGCAAACATCCGTTAAACTCCCACGCTGGTCGAGTCGCTCGCCGCTGGAGACGCCGGAATGAAAATTATTGCGCGGATCGCCCTAATCCTCGCGACGTCCGTCGCCGTCGCCGCGGCCGACGAGCCCGATCCGTTCGACGCCCTGGGCCGCGAATACGCCGAGACGGTGCGCCCGCTGGTCGCCCGATACTGCCTGGATTGCCACTCCACCGAGGACAAGGAAGGGGATCTCGACCTGGAGTCCCTGTCCGGGATGGCCCAGATTCGCGAGACGCCGACGACGTGGCGGAAGGTGAACGACGAGATCGAGGCCGGGGAGATGCCCCCCAAGGACTTCGACCGGCCGACCGCCGAGGAGGAGGCCGCGATCCGGGGCTGGATCGCCCGCTACCTCCGCGCCGAGGGCCGCGCCAACGCCGGCGACCCCGGGCCGGTCGTCCTGCGGCGGCTCAACAACGCGCAGTATCGCTACACGCTCCAGGACCTGACCGGACACGACTACGACCCCGCCCGCGACCTACCCGGCGACAGCGCGGCCGGCGAGGGGTTCACCAACACCGGCGGCGCGCTGGTGATGTCCCCCGCGGTGCTGGGGAAGTATCTCGACGCCGCCAAGCGCGTCGCCGCCCACGCCGTCCCCCTGCCCGACGGCTTCCGCTTCTTCCAGGGGGAGACCCGTCGCGACTGGACCGAGGAGCTGCTGGCCGGGATCCGCGAGATCCACGCCCGCCACGCCGACGCCGAGGGCCGCGTCCCGTTGGATCGGTACCTGGCCGCGGCGCTGGAGGCCCGCGACGGGGCGAACGGCTCGCCCGAGGAGATCGCCGGGCGACACGGCCTCAACGCCCGCTACCTGGCGTCGCTGGCGAAGGTGCTGGAAGGGGGCGAGCCCTCGCCGATCCTCGACCCGATCCGCGCCCGCTGGAAGACCGCCACGCCGGCCGACCTGCCGGCGATCCTCGCTGAGGTCGACGCCTGGCGCGGCGCGCTGACGCGGTTCCAGAGCGTCGGCCACATGAGAGACTGGATGGTGGACGTCGACCCGGTCGCCCCGCGTCAGGACGTGCGGGTCAAGCTGCCGGACGCCCCCGAGGGGCGCGAGGTCGTCGTGAGCCTGTCGGCCGGCGGGGGCGAGCGGCCCGGCGTCGTCGCGTGGGAGAATCCCCGGCTGGTCCGCGCCGGTCGGCCCGAGATCGCCATCCGCGACGTTCGGGCGATCGCCGAGGGGATGGCGGCGCGGCGGGCGAAGGTCGTCGACACGGTGGTCCCCTGCCTCGCGGCGGCCGCCGAGGCCCTTTCGAAGCCGGGCGACGCGGACCGCGAGGCCCTCGCGGCCCGGCACGGCGTCGACCCGGCGATCCTGGGCGCGTGGCTGGAGACGCTGGGCGTCGGCGACGGGGCGGAGGTCCGGCTGGACCTGTTCACCAACCGCCTGACGGGCGCCGGCGGCTACGACGCCGCGGCGGGATGGGGATCGAACGAGACGCCGCAGGTGATCGCCAACGCCTCCGACGAGACCCTGCGCATCCCCGGCGAGCTGAAGGGGCGCGGCGTGGTGGTCCATCCGTCGCCGACCCTCCGCGCCGCCTCCGGCTGGGCCTGCCCGGAGCCGGGCGAGTACCGGATCGAGGCGAAGGTCCAGCACGCCCACCCGGCCTGCGGCAACGGCACGCACTGGCGGCTGGAGCTGCGTCGCGGCGCCGTGCGGATCGCGCTGGGCGAGGGGACGGCGGCCGGCCCCGCGATCGTCCCCGTCGGGCCGTTCGGGCCGATCGCCCTGGGCGCGGGGGACGTGGTCTCGCTGACCATCGGCCCGCGCGACGGCAGCCACGTCTGCGACCTGACGGCCGTCGACCTGACCGTGACCGGCGGCGACCGGACGTGGGACATGGCCCGCGACGTGTCGGTCGACGCGCTGGCGACGAACCCGCACGCCGACGCTTACGGCAACGCCGACGTCTGGCGGTTCTTCGCCGAGCCCGACGGCCCCTCCGCCGGCCTGTCGATCCCGGCCGGCTCCGCGCTCGCGAGGTGGCTCGAATCGCCCAACCCCGCCGGCAAGGCCGAGCACGCCGAGAAGCTGCGCGAGCTGCTGGCGAACGGCCCCGAGGGGTTCGACGCGGCCGACGTCGCCCTGCTCGCCGCCCTGACGACCCCCGGCGGGCCGATCATCCCCGCGAGGCCGACCGGCGAGGCCGTCCCCGAAGACTCCCCCTGGGGCCTCCCCCCCGCCGCCTTCGCCGCGAATGGCACGGACGTGGCGACCGACGGCGCGGCGGCCGTGGCGATCCGCGTCCCGGCCGAGCTGGCCGCCGGCGCCGAGTTCGTCGCCACGGCGGCCGTCCGGCCGGTCGAGGGCCGCGACGACTTCGCCCAGCCCCGCGCGACCGTCGGCGCCGCGCCGGCCGTCGCCGGCATCCGCCCCGACGCGCCGCTGCTCGCCGCCGGCCCCGAGGCCGAGGCCCGGCTCAAGAGGGCGTTCGCGGGGTTCCGCGAGTGGTTCCCGGCGGCAGTCTGCTACGGCCAGATCGTCCCCGTCGACGAGGTCGTCACGCTGACGCTGTTCCATCGCGAGGACGACGCCCTCCGCCGCCTGATGCTAGACGACGCCGAGGCCGCCGCGCTCGACCGCCTCTGGGACGAGCTGCACTACGTCAGCCACGACGCGCTGATCCAGGTGGAGGCGTTCACGCACCTGATGGAGTACGCCACCCAGGACAGCGACCCCAGCAAGTTCGAGCCGTTCCGCGGGCCGATCAACGACCACGCCGAGGAGTTCAAGAAGAGGCTGATCGAGACCGAGCCGAGGCACGTCGACGCCCTGGTCGCGTTCGCCCCGCTGGCCTATCGTCGGCCCCTGGTCGACCGCGAGGAGGAGGAGCTGCGAGACCTGTACGCCCGCCTCCGCGCCGAGGAGCTGTCGCACGAGGAGGCGTTCGAGCTGACGCTGGCCCGGATCCTGACCTCGCCGGCGTTCCTCTACCGGCTGGAGAGGGCGCCGGAGGGAGTGGCGTCGGCGCCGGTCTCGGACTGGGAGATGGCGAGCCGGCTGAGCTACTTCCTCCGCTGCTCGGCCCCCGACGCCGAGCTGCGCGAGGCCGCCGCGGCCGGCAAGCTCCGCGACCCGGACGAGCTGGCGGCGCACGCGCGGCGGCTGCTGGGCTCGGCCGACGCCCGCCGGTTCGCGGAGGAGTTCGGATGCCAGTGGCTCCACGTCTACAATTTCGACGACCTGGACGAGAAGTCGGAGCGGCACTTCCCCACGTTCAACGCCCTGAAGGGGGCGATGTACGAGGAGGCCATCCTCTTCTTCACCGACCTGTTCCAATCCGACGCGCCGATCTCCGCGATCTTCGACGCCGATCACACGTTCCTGAATCAGGCCCTCGCCGAGCATTACGGCGTCCCCGGCGTGACCGGGCCGGAGTGGCGGCGGGTCGACGGCGTGCGCCAGTTCGGCCGCGGCGGCGTCCTGGGGCTCGCGGCGGCGCTGGCGAAGCAGTCCGGGGCGTCGCGCACCAGCCCGATCCTCCGCGGCAACTGGGTGGCCGAGGTGCTGATGGGCGTCCGCGTCCCCAAGCCCCCCAAGGACGTGCCGATCCTGCCCGACGAGGCCGAGGGGGAGACCGGCCTGTCCTCGCGGCAGCTCACCGAGCGGCACACCCGCGACATCCGCTGTTCAGGCTGCCACGCGCTGATGGACCCCTATGGGTTCTCGCTGGAGGCCTACGACGCCATCGGCCGATTCCGGACGAAGGACGCCGCCGACATCCCGATCGACGCCCGCGCGACGCTGGCCGACGGGACCGAGTTCGACGGGCTCGACGGCCTGCGGTCGTTCCTGACCGAACAGCGCCGCGACTCGGTCGAGCGGCAGTTCTGCAAGAAGCTCCTCGGCTACGCGCTGGGGAGGAGCGTGCTGCTCTCGGACGAGCCGCTGCTCGACGAGATCCAGGCCCGGCTGGAGGCCGAGGGGGGCCGGATCTCGACGGCGGTCGACGCGATCGTCCGCAGCCGCCAGTTCCGCGAGATCCGCGGCGTCTCGCCGGTCGTCGCCGAGGCCCGCCCAGCCGATTGATCGAACCCTCTCCCCACGCCCCCCAACCTCGAGGTGAACCATGCCCGCCCCCGATCTCTCCCGCCGCATGTTCCTGCGAGGCGTCGGCGTCACGATGGCGCTCCCCTGGCTGGAGTCGCGGAACGTCTGGGGCGTGGAATCGCCCTCGGCGCGGCCGTCCAGCGAGCCCCCGGTGCGCGTGGGGGTCCTGTTCGCCGGCAACGGCTTCCACGGCAAGGAGTGGTGGGCGAAGGGGAAGGGCCGCGACCTGGAGCTGGGGGGCGTGCTCGCCCCGCTGGCCGACTTCCGCGAGCGGCTGACCTTCATCCGCGGCCTCTATAACGAGGAGGCCCTGAAGGGGAACATCCACAGCTCGCAGACGGGCAACCTCCTCTCCGGCGCGCCGCTGGCCGCCGGCGGCGAGATCCGTTCGGGCACCAGCTTCGACCAGCTCCTGGCCCAGAGTCACGCGGGGTCGACCAAGGTGCCCAGCCTGGTGCTCGGGTGCGAGCAGCCGAACCCGGCGGTCCACAAGAATTACTCGATGCTCTACAGCTCGCACATCTCCTGGTCGTCGCCGACCAGCCCGACGCCGCTCGAGCTGTTCCCGGCGCTGGCGTTCGACCGGCTGTTCAAGGACGAGGCGGCGAAGGGGGACAAGAGCGTCCTGGACGCCGTGCTGTCCGACGCCGAGGACTTCCGCCGCGAGGTCAGCGTCTCCGACCGCCGCAAGCTCGACGAGTACCTGGAATCCGTCCGCGAGGTCGAGCGTCGCATCGCCGGCGCCGGCGAGCGCGGGGAGCTGCAAGGCTGGAAGCCCACGCTGGACAGGCCCAACATCCCCCGCCCGGCCGACGGCATCCCCCAGGACATCAGCGAGCACATGAGGCTCATGTGCGACATCGTGGTCCTCGGCTTCCAGACCGACACGACCCGGGTGACGACGCTCAAGCTGAACAACGACCACAGCTCGCTGCGGTTCCCGGAACTCGGCGTGGACTACATGATCCACCACCTCCTGTCGCACTCCGACACGCCCGACTGGCTGAAGGTCAACCAGCTCTTCACCGCCCAGCTGGCCTACATCGCCCGCAAGCTGGACTCCATCCAGGAGGGGGAGCGCACGGCGCTGGACAACTCCATGTTGATGATGTGCTCCAGCATGCTGACCGGCGCCACCCACGACGCCAACCAGCTCCCCGTCGTGCTGGTCGGCGGCGGCGGCGGCAAGCTCGCGGGGGGCCGCGTCCTGGACTACCTCGGGTCCGAGAACCGCAAGATGTGCAGCCTGTTCCTCTCGCTGCTCGACAAGGCCGGCCTCCACGTCGACGCCTTCGGCGACTCCACGGAGCCGCTGGCCGAGGTTTGAGAAGTCGGCCGGCGCGGCGGGGCCTCCTCTCCACGAGGACGGGGGCCCTCGCCGCGACGCGGCCGCGTCGACCTCGACCGAGACGCGCCCGGAGACGCCACGCCCCCGGTCAGAAGTTGAGCTGGAAGCGGAGCCAGAAGAGGTCGGAAGTCTTCTGGAGGCCGCCTGGCCGGTAGAAGACCGGCTGCCCGAACATCGAGTGCTGCCAGTCGAGGTAGATCTTCAGATAGCGGTTGGGATACCAGTTCAGGCCGGTGTCGATCACGCCCGCCTTGTTGGTCCAGAGGTTCGGGTCGGACAGGCCCTCGAGGAAGACCTCGTCGCCCAGGTGGATCGCCGCGTACCGGGCGTGGGCTTCCAGGGCCCCCAGCCCGAATTCGCCCCGCTTGAGGCTGAAGGGCCGGATGGGATCGATGACGGTCCGCTTCTCCAGCGTCTCGCCGGTGAGGAGATATCCGGCCTGGACGTAGTATCCGCCGACCGGCACGCGGGTCTGCAGGTCTCGATCCGACCAGCCGTACGTCGAGTGCCCGCCGTCCAGCTCGGCGAGGAGCGAGAGCCCCTTGTAGAAGTAGGCCGCGTGCACGCTCCAGAGGGCCCGGTCGCCGGCCTCGGACACCCCCTCGTTGAACGCGAGGAAGGGGACCGACGACGTGGCCGCCCCCTCGCTGTTCGAGGCGTTGACCGACGTCCTCAGGAACCGCGGCTGGATGTCGTTCCGCTGCTCGCCGGAGGCCACCGATCCTCCGATGTTCAGGTGGTTGAGGAAGGGGAACCGCTTGGATTCCTGGAACGGGCGGACGTTCAGGTAGGCGATCAGGTCCACGCCGTCGTGGAAATCCTCGAAGCCGTTTCGCGGGCCGTTGAACATGCCGACGGCGTACTCCATCCGGTCGGACAGGAGTTCCCCCCACGCCATGTAGCCGATCTGGCGGTTCAGCCCGTAGTTGATCGCGTAGACCGAGCGTTCGGGCGCGAGCAGCTCGACGTTGGATTCCGCGTAGAACTCGTACGTGTAGGGGACGCGATAGCGGCCCAGCCGGAACATCAGACGCTTGTCGAAATTGAAGTTGATGTACGCGTCGCGCAGGTTGAAGTCGCCGAATCCCTTGTTGAACGACGCCATGTATTCGAGCGGCTTGGTGATCCGTCCGCTGAAGGCCCAGATCTGGCGGGGGATCGCGATCTGGTCGTGGGCCAGGGTCTGACCGGACTGCTCGAACAGTCGAGACTCGACCTGCGTCTCGTTGTTGAATCGCAGGACGAACTCCTCGTCGTCGGTGTCGAAGACGAACCCCTTCGAGAAATCGCCGAAGAGCTGCCTCTTGCGCTCGCGTCCGGGGCGCGAGGGGGGCAGTCCCGACGAATCGCTGCCGTCGGGGTTCAGCTCGGGGTCGACGTTCGGGCCCGACGCCAGGCCGGGCACGGCGCCGGTCGTGGCTCCCGAGGAGAGCGGCACTCGAGGATCCCCGCCGGGGCGGGAGGGGGGGAATCCCGACGAATCGCTGCCGTCGGGATTCAGCTCGGGGTCGACGTTCGGGCCCGACGCCAGGCCCGGCACGTCGCCGGCGGGATCGCCGTCCGATGACGCCCCGGGCTCCGGCGGGCCCTGCGCCACCCGCTCGGTCAGCGCGCGGACGTTTTCCCGCAGCTCCGCGTTCTCGCGGAGGATGCGCTCGTTCAGTTCCTCGAGCCTGCGAAGCCGCGTCTCGAGGTCGGAATCGGCGGCGGTGGGGGCGTTCGGCGGGGGCGCCGGGGGGGGCGTCTGCGAGGCCGCGGGCCGACACCCGTAGATGGCGATCCACAGCAAGGAGGCGCAGGTTCGTCGAACGAAAGCACGAGGCGGCCGATGCGCAAGGAGCGAGCTTGTCATTTCGTGCGTTTCCGGAGCCAGCCACGCGATCGTGAGTCGCAGCGCGCGCTCGACCCCCAATCACGCTAGAGTTATCGGCCCGAGCGACCGCGCGATCCGAGCGATTTTTCGGATAAAAGGGGCGAAAGCGGGGAACCGGCGTCGGTGGATCGGCCACCGGGGAGGAGGAGCGGGGGTGCCCACCCCGCCGCGTGGCGTTCCGGCCCCGCCAGCAACGGAACCCGCCGCCGTCATCCCCCCCCGCGCGGCCCGCCTCGCCCCTCGTCGCGGGTTGTATCGCGCCCGGGCGTCGGTGGGCGGCTCGCCCCCTTGCGACGACCACCGGCGCGCGGCTAAGTTCGACGCATTGCATCATCGGACCGGAACGGGATGAATCGCCCTGGGCGCATGGGGAAGGCCGTCGCGATGAAACGAAGGAAGATGCGCGTGGGGATGGTGGGCGGGGGCGGGAGCAGCTTCTTCGGGGCGCCCCACCGCCGCGCGATCCTGATGGACAACTCGGCCGAGCTGACGGCCGGGGCGCTCCGGAGCGACCCGGCGGAGTCGATCGCGTCGGCGGAGGAGCTGTTCTTCGAACGCGGCTACGGCCACTGGAGCGACCTGGTGGCCGGCGAGGCCACTCGGCCCGACGGGGACCGGATCGACTACCTCACGATCGTCACCCCGAACGACGCCCACGCCGGGCCGGCCGAGGCCGCCGCGGGGGCGGGGATCGGCGTGCTGTGCGAGAAGCCGCTGACCACCACGCTCGACGAGGCCCGGCGGCTGCACGCGGCGGTGCTGGCGACCGACGTGCCGTTCGTCGTCGCCCACACCTACACCGGATATCCGATGGTCATGCTGGCGCGGCAACTCGTCCGCGACGGGGTCATCGGCGAGGTCCGCAAGGTGGAGGCCTGGTACCCCCAGGGATGGCTGGCCACCCGTCGCGAGGACGAGGGGAGCAAGCAGGCGTCGTGGCGGACCGACCCGGCCAAGGCGGGCGTCTCCGGCTGCGGCGGGGACATCGGCTCGCACGCCTACCAGTTCATCCGGTTCGTCGCCGGCCTGCGCGCCGTGCGCGTCTCGGCCCGGATGAAGTCGGTGGTCCCGGGCCGGGCGCTCGACGACGATTTCGGCGTCTTCGCCGAGCTGGACAACGGGGCGATCGGCGTTGTGTCGGCCTCGCAGATCACGATCGGTTCCGAGAACGACAACGGCTTCCGCGTCATCGGCACCGCCGGGACGCTCCACTGGCGGCACACCCATTTCGCGCAACTGGAGCACTACGTCGTCGACCGCCCCGTCGCCGTGTACCGAGCCGGGGCCGACTATGGCTACATCCCCGAATCGATCCGGCCGTACCTCCGCATGCCCCAGGGCCACCCCGAGGGCTTCCACGACGCGCTCGCCAACCTGCATCGGACGATCGAGTGGACCATCCGGGGCCGTCGCGGCGAGGACGCGCCGAGGCCGTTCGAGCATCCCGGGATCGTCGACGGCGTGGCCGTGATGGCCTTCCTGGAGGCGTCGGTCGCCAGCGCCCGCGAGGGCGGGGCGTGGGTGGACGTCCCGTTCAACGGCTGACGGAGGCCGAGCCGTGAAGGAGAACCTTGTCCGCTTCAGCGTGGCGATCGGCGGGGAACTCCTGCGCCGGTTCGACGAGTACCGCGAGCGCCGGCGCTTCCCCAACCGGAGCGAGGCCGTCCGCGGCCTGATGCGCGACGCCCTGATCGACGAGGCGGTCGACGAGGAGTCGACCGACGCGATGGGGGTGGTGACGCTCATCTACGACCACCACGCCGGCGGCATCGCCAGGCGGCTGACCGACGTCCAGCACGCCCACCTGGACATGGTGGTGACGACCACGCACGTCCACCTGGACGCCGCGCGTTGCCTGGAGGTGGTCCTCGTCCGCGGCACCGCCGCGCGGGTTCGACGCCTGGCCGACGACCTGATCGGCATCAAGGGGGTCGAGACCGGCCGCCTCGTCCTGGCCGCCGCCGGGCCGATCGTCGCGGGTCATGGCCACGACCATGTCCACGATGACCACGATGACGAGGACGATGACGAAGGGCACGGACATTCCCATCCTCATCCGCACCCGCACCCGCATTGAGGCCGACGGCCGTTGGCTTCGTTCGCGCGCCGTCGTTTCGCCGGATTTCGCGGCTAAGCGTTTCCCCGATATGACTTGCGGCTCACGCAAGTTGGCTTCGTTCGTCGTTTTCGAAGTGTTTTTCGCTCGATCCCAGGACCCGCGAGCTTGAAACGCGGGTCCCGTCTTCCGGTGGGCTGGCCAGCCGACGCTCTTCCCGCGACGGCCGCGCGAACGCGCCCCCCCTTCTCCCCTCGTGGTGCTCCGTCGAAAACGTGACGGCGCGGGCACCGACTCTCAGCCCTTCTCCCCTCGTGGGAGATGGTGCCCCGGAGGGGCGGATGAGGGGGCGCGCCACCCAATGCCGTCGGCTCGTAATCCCTCGCGGGCCGGGGGATGGCCACGGCGATCGCCCCCCTCATCCGGCCTTCGGCCACCTTCTCCCACGAGGGGAGAAGGGGGATAAACGGCCCCTCGGCGTTGTTTTCGACGGAGCACCCTCGTGGGAGAAGGTGCCCCACGGGGGCGGATGAGGGGGCGCGCGACCGAAGCGCGTAGGAGGGATGGGGACTCTTTTGGGGCGCGAGCGTCGCGCCTACACAGCCCAGGCTCACGCAGGAGGCACGCCCACAGCACAACAGGGAGGGCCTTCGCCGGGAAGCGCCGCCGGTCGCCCCCTCATCCGGCCTTCGGCCACCTTCTCCCACGAGGGGAGAAGGGATGTTAGCCTTCGCTCCCGGGTTTATCGTCTGGACTCCACGACGAGATAAGGGACGATCGTCATCGCTGCCGTTCAAGGACCCCTCAGACCTACGGCGTGTCAGAACCAGAAGCAGTTCATCGGGTCGTCGGCGATGTACGCCAGGGCGTCGTCCAGGCCGAGCACCACGTCGCCGAAGTCGCCGATGGACTTCCAGCGTTCGTGGAAGAGGCTCCAGTACAGGACGACGAAGCGTCCGTCGGGCCGGGGTCGGAGCCGCGCGAAGGGCTCGCCGGAATCCTCGCGGTACAGCGTGTAGCCGTGGCGATCCTTCCGCGCCCCGACGCCGCCGCCGAGCTGTTCGTTGAACGCGACGATCCGGCTCTCGACGAAGTCGAGGATCACCGGCGCGTCGTCCGCGACCGAGACCGCCGTCCCGGCCGCGCCCCCGGCCTTCGCCCGCTCCGTCTTCCTGGTTCCCATGGTCGACCTCCGGTGCGCCCGGCTCCCCGCGACTTCGAGTCGTGAACGGCCGCGCCCCCCGCGCCGGCGGCGCCCCCTAGAATCATCACGACCGCCACGTCGGCTCCGCAAGCAAAATCCCTCGAATTACGCGACAGGCGTTCACATTGTTCGTCGACGGCCCCCCGAGGGCAACCCCGACGCCGATCGTCGGGGGACTGGGCTTGCCAGCATGGCCCCACGGGCGGACCCTGGAATGGCATGGAGGGAGGCCCGGGACCGCTCGGAGCGGGGGCCCCTTCTTCAACCCTTCGTAGGAGCCGACGCCCCGGGGCCGTCCGGGGCGGTAGGAACGACCATGGCCGATCAGACCTTGTTGACCCTGTGGGATGACGTCCGCGCCAAGACCCTCGACGTGCTCAAGGGCCTGGACGACGTCCACGCCCGCTGGGCCCCTCCCAACTTGCAGAACTCGTGCCTCTGGCACGCCGGCCACAACTACGTCGTGGCGGAGTTCCTGACCTCGCGCGCCCTGGGGACCCCCGCCCAGTTCCCGACCGACTGGCAGAAGATGTTCAGCTGGGATAGCAACCCCGCGCACACCAACCCCGAGGACTGGCCGGCGCTGGAAGTGATCGTCTCCGCCCTCGCCGAGCAGCACGGCCGCCTGCGCGAGGTCTATGCCGGCCTCGACGCCGACCGCCTCGACCGCGCCGACCCGGGCAAGCCCGAGCGCACCGCCCGCCACACCCTCCTGATCGCCATGCAGGACGAGGCCCGCCACACCGGCGAGATCATGCTCCTGCGCAAGATGATGGACAGGACCTTCGTCGTCGCCGGCACCCGGCACGGCTGACGCCGCGCGTCGGGCGAGACATAATTTCCCGCCCGAAGGAAATTCCTGAAATCTCAACGGCCCGCCCGGGGATTGTCCTCGATGTCTGAAGGTTCTTTGACAACCCGAGAGCATCGACGAGAGCCCGCCGGGCCGCCGAAGGCCCGGCGGACGACGAGCGGACGGGCCATCGGGCTGTTGAAGCCCGTCCCACCCGCCCTGGCGTTGCGGACGTCCACCTGGCTCGGCCTCCCCGCCGTCCGGCCCTTCGGGCAATTTCCCCCGCGAGATGGACGCCGTTACGTTCCGATGTCTTCCCCCCTCGCGGGGGAGGACAGACCGCGAAGCGGTCAGGAGAGGGGGATGCCAAACACGAAGGCCGTTGGAGCCACCGAAGGCCCGTCCGGCCATGGCGCTCCGCCTGCCTTCGCGTCCGTGTACCCTGCGGTGATGGAGTACGGATCGCGATCAGGTCAGGCGCGGATGACGAAAATCCCAACGGCCATCGGGCTCCTCAAAGGCCTGCCCGGCCGTCTCACCCCGTCGCCAAGCCGGCCCTTGCGAGCCCTAATGGAGCACCCTCGCCGGTTAAGAGGGTGGGGCCCCAAGATCCCGAGCGGGAAAGCCAGCGGCCGAGAAAAGTCGTTCGAAAATGACGAACGAAGCCAACCTCGCGGCATTGCAATCCACTGTAGCCCCAAATAGTTACGTGGAATCACCGCGATAACGAATCCGACGAACGAAGCCAGACTCGGTCGCAGGCCGCGATTCCCCAAGGCCCTCCCGCGCGTCCATCTCCCACGTGAGGGCACGTCGGGCATGCTTCCCGACGGAGTTGCGTTCGCCGGAACGGCCGCCGATCGAGAGAGCGATTCGAAAACGACGAACGAAGCCAAAACCCACGACCTAAAATTCGCCGCAAGATACTCCACTTCAACAAGTTACACCGGACAATTCGAAAGCCACCGCGCGACGAACGAAGCCAAACGGAGCCAGCCGCCATCGTGGGGCGAATTGGGCGTGGACGCGCCGGAAATCCGGGTTTGCGGATTGGGCGATTCGTGGTAGTTTCCCCGCGCGTCGGCGTGAAGGAAGTGCCGATGGAGCCAGTCCACACCCCTACCACGGAAGGCGGGCCGCACCATGATCAACCCCAGGAACTCCCACTCCCCCCTCCCCGACGACCGTCGCCGCCGCTGCCCGGTCTGCCGCCAGTCCGTCTATTCCAAGTCCGGCATCCATCCCCAGTGCGCCATCAAGCAGGCCGACCCCCTCCACACCGAGGACGAGATTGACGCGATGGCCGCCGAGGCCGTCGAGCAGGCCGTCGCGGCGAAGCCGGCGCGGGTCAAGGCACCGAAGATCAAGGTCACGGCCTGAGACGTCGGCCGCGAGTCAGGGCTCGACGGGCAGGTCGAGCCGTTCGCCCCACTCGTTCCACGACCCGTCGTAGTTGGCGAGGTCCGTGAAGCCGAGCCGGGCGAGGTTGAATAGGACGACCGTGGCCGCCACCCCGCCGTTGCAGTAAGCGACCACGGGGCGGCCCGGGTCCAGGTTCTCGCGTTCCGCGAGGGCTTTCAGCTCGTCCAGCGGCAGGAAGCCGCCCCCGTCGGCGAAGAATCGCTCGCGGGGCAGGTTCACCGCCCCGGGGATCCGCCCGCCGCGCGGGCCTCGACGACGCGCCCCGGTGTACTGGCCGGAGTCGCGCGCGTCGACCAGTTGCAGGCCCGTCTCGCCGAGCCGGTCGCGGAGTTGCTCCGCCGTCAGACGGAGCGCGGGGCGGACGCGCGGGGTGAAGCTGGCGCGGGGGGGCGTCTGGATCTCGGCCGTAGTCGGCCGCTCCTCCTCCAACCAGCGATTCCAGCCCCCCTGGAGCACGCTAACGCGGTCGTGGCCGTAATAGGTGAGGGCCCACCAGAGCCGGGTGGCGTACTGCCCCCCCATGTGATCGACCGCGACGACGTGCGTGTCGTCGCCGATCCCCCGCGAGGCCATCGCCTCGGCGAAGGCCTCGGGCCCGGCGATCTGGGCCTTCACCGGGTCGTCCGGGTCGACGATGTCGCGGGTCCAGTCGACGTAGACGGCCCCGGGGATGTGCGACGCGGCATACTCCTGGGGGGTGCCCCGATAATCGGCCTCCTCGACCCCCGGCGCGACGGGGCGGGCCACGACGTAGCCGCGGACGTCGACGACGCGGACGTCCGGGTCGTCTAGATGGGCTTCGAGCCATTCGGGCGTGACGATCGGGTCTCGGTCGGGCATGGGTCGCGTCCCTGTAGGTTTGCCGGCGCGTCGCCCCTAAGATAACCGGGTCTCCACCATCCCCCAAGGGCCAGGCGCCCGCGCGAATCGGAACCGAATCGTCATGAAAGCCGCCGTCTTCTCGAAGTTCGGGGACCCCGCCGAGGTGCTGGAAGTCCGCGAGGTCCCGACGCCCGAGCCGGGCCCCGGCGAGGTCCGCGTCCGCATGATCGCCAGCCCCGTCAACCCGTCGGACACCATGTTCATCGAGGGGCGCTACGGCGTCCGGCCGACGCCCCCGGCCGTCCCCGGCTTCGAGGGGGTCGGCGTGGTCGACAAGGCCGGGCCGGGGCTGATGGGCAAGATGGTGGTCGGCAAGCGGGTCGTCGCCATCAATAACAAGGGGGGCAACTGGGCCGAGTACGCCGTCATCCCCTGGAAGCAGGCCCGGCCCGTCCCGGCCGACATCCCCGACGACCAGGCCGCCTCGCTCTTCGTCAACCCGATGACCGCCGTCGCGTTGACGAGGCACGTCCTGGCCGTTCCGAAGGGGGAATGGCTGCTGGTCTCCGCGGCCGGCTCCGCACTCGGCAAGATGATCATCCGCCTGAGCCGCCGCGACGGATTCAAGACCCTCTGCGTGGTGCGCCGGAGCGAGGCCAAGCGGGAGCTGATCGACCTGGGGGCGGACGCCGTGATCAGCTCGTCGGAGGGGCCGGTCCCGGAGCAGGTCCGCGGGATCACCAGCGACGACGGCCCGCGATACGCCCTCGACCCGGTCGGCGGCGAGGCCGGGACCGCCGTGTTCCGATCGCTCGGCAAGGGGGGACGCCTGGTCGTCTACGGATCGCTGACCGACGAGCCGATCGCCGTCGACCCGCGCTCGCTCATCTCGTCCCGCACGAGTGTCGAGGGCTTCTGGCTGGGCCACTGGATGGCGGAACGCTCCATCCCCAGGGCCCTGATCCTGTTCCGCGAGGTCGCCGCGCTGATCCGAGAGGGGGTCCTGACGACGGAGGTCGGGGCGACATATCCCCTGGACCGCGTGGCCGACGCGACGCGAGAGGCCGCGGCGGTCGGCCGGGGGGGGAAGGTCCTCTTGAAACTGGGGGGCGAGGGCTGAGGGCGCCGGGGCCGATCGGGGGGGTGGGCGACGACGAGTTTTCTGGAATTCCATCGCCCCGGGGGGGGTCGAACGCTACAATTTCCAGGTGTAGAGACCATGGCCGCGGAGGGGGACGATGGAGGCCGGACGATCCGTCGGATCGCCCGCCGTCGGTTCCCTTCCCTCGCCGTCGAAGACCCACCTCCGGCCTCGCCAAGGTTCCCCCTCGCGTCGACGTTCCGAAGGCCCGGCCCCGGCCGGTCCCTCGCGTCATCGCGTCGCGAGGGCGTTGACGACGACGATCGCGCCGGCGCCTCTGCGGACACGACATCCATTGAAAGCCACCCGACCGAGATTCCAACGGGTCGCCTAGAACAAGTCCCGACGCGGCGCCGAGTCGACGACACGAGGCGCGGGACGCGAGGATCGGCCGCGTCGGGCGGGGAAATATCCACGATGAGTAGCGGAACGAGCGGTGCCCAGGACTGGCGAGCGATCGCGTGCCTCGCCCCAACCGGCGAGCGGCTCCTGTGCGTGGGCGAAAGCTCCTCCCAGGTCCGCGCCGCCTACGCCGGGGCGTGGGGCGAAGTGATCCGGGACGAGGACCGCCCCACGGTGCGGGCCATCTCCCTGCAGCGCTGGACCGGCCAGTTCTGGGCCGGGCAGTGGGAGCACCAGTCCTACCTGGCCGTCCCCGCCACCCGCACCGGCAAGGCCCCCGGCGCCGACGCCGAGGACGGCGAGATCGAGGAAGAAGGCACCGAGGACGCCGTCGCGGTGGCCGAGGAAGCCTGACCAAGGCGAGCCCCGAGGCCGCCAGGTCGCCATCCATTTCCCCCCGGGCCACCCGGGGGGTTTTCATTTCCGGCCCCCGCGGACGCCCACCCCCGCGACTCGCCGGGGTTTTTCCCGGCGGCACGCTTCGCGCCGGGCGGGACGTGGGGTATGATGGGGACCCCGCAAGTGCCACGGGTCCGATGTTCGTACGCGCGCGTCTTGAGACGACAGGCGACCGGCCGTAGGCCCCCCTTGGAAGTGAACACGATCGAGACCCGCGTCCCATGATCATCGTCCTGAAGCCCCATTCCGCGCCCGACGTGGTGGCGCACGTCCTGGAGCGGATCGAGGAGCTGGGGCTGACGCCGCACCTCAGCCAGGGCGTGGCCCGCACCATCATCGGCGTCATCGGCGACGAGGCCAAGCTCCAGGTGGAGCCGCTGCAGGCGCTGCCGGGGGTCGAGCAGGTCGTCCCAATCCTCAAGCCGTTCAAGCTCGCCAGCCGCGAGTTCCACCCCGAGGACTCGGTCTTCGACGTGAAGGGGGTGAGGATCGGCGGCGGCCACCTGGCGATGATCGCCGGCCCCTGCGCGATCGAGGGGGAAGAGCTCCTGTACGAGACGGCCGTCAAGGTGCGCGACGCCGGCGCCAACATCCTCCGCGGCGGCGCGTTCAAGCCCCGCACCAGCCCCTACAGCTTCCAGGGGCTCGGCGAGGAAGGGCTGCGCATCCTCCGCCGCGTCGGCGACTCGCTGAACATGCCCGTCGTCACCGAGGTCATGGACCCCCGCCAGGTCGAGATGGTCGCCAAGTACGCCGACATGTTCCAGATCGGCGCGCGGAACATGCAGAACTTCGACCTGCTGAAGGAAGTCGGCAAGGTCAAGCTGCCGGTCCTGATCAAGCGCGGCATGAGCGCGACGGTGAAGGACCTGCTGATGTCGGCCGAGTACATCCTGGCCCAGGGCAACCGCGAGGTCATCCTCTGCGAGCGCGGGATCCGGACGTTCGAGGACTCGACGCGGAACACGCTGGACCTCTCGATGGTCCCCGCCGTCAAGCACCTGAGCCACCTGCCGGTGGTCGTCGACCCCAGCCACGCGACCGGCCGGCCCGAGCTGATCCCGGCGATGGCGAAGGCCTCCGTCGCCGCCGACGCCGACGGCGTCCACGTCGAGGTCCACACCTGCCCGGAGAAGGCCCTCTCCGACGGGCCCCAGGCCCTCCTCCCCGACCAATACGCCCGCCTCATGGCCGAGCTCCGTCGGCTCGCCGAGCTGCTGGGCAAGTCCATCGACGTCCGCGAAGGAGTGACGGTCTGATGCGCACGCTGCTGATCGCCGGGAACTGGAAGCTCAACCCCGCCTCGACCGAGGCCGCCGCCGCGCTGGCCGACGACGTGAAGAACGGGCTGGGCCCGGCGACCGACGTCCACGTGGTCCTGGCGCCCCCGTTCGTCTTCCTGAGCCGGATCGACCAGGCCCTGGAGAACTCGCCGATCGGCCTGGGCGGCCAGGATCTCCACTGGGAGACCAGCGGCGCGTACACGGGCGAGGTCTCGGCGCCGATGCTGGTGGACGTCGGCTGCACCCACGTCATCATCGGCCACAGCGAGCGCCGGCACGGCATGGGGGAGACCAACGAGCAGGTCAACGCGAAGCTCAAGGCCGCGCTCGCCGCGAAGCTCATCCCGATCGTCTGCATCGGCGAGACCAAGGACGAGCGCCTGGGCGAGAAGGCCGAGGCCGTCCTGCTGGAGCAGCTCGCCGGCTCGCTCGCGGGGCTGACGGCCGAGGAGGCCGCGGGCGTGGTCCTGGCCTACGAGCCGGTCTGGGCCATCGGCACCGGCCTGACCGCCACCCCCGAGCAGGCCCAGGCGGTCCACGCCTTCATCCGGCGCTGGCTGTCCGAGACCTTCGGCGAGGCGACGGCCGCCCGGATCGTCGTCCAGTATGGCGGGAGCGTGAAGCCCGACAACGCCGCCGAGCTGCTGGCCTGCCCGGACATCGACGGCGCCCTCGTCGGCGGCGCCGCGCTGAAGGCCGCCGACTTCCTGGCCATCATCAAGGCGGGCCAGGAAGTGACCGCCCGCGGCAAATCCTGATCCGAACCCGAGCCCCGACCTCGACCGCGAGCAAAGGATTCCCGACGTGGGTGTACTGACCGCCGTTCTCAACACGCTGATCGTCCTGTTCTCCCTGTTCCTCGTCTGCCTGGTGCTGATCCAGCGCGGCCGGGGGGGCGGCCTGGCCGGGGCCTTCGGAGGCGCGGGGGGCTCCAGCGCCTTCGGCACCAAGGCCGGGGACACCTTCACCCGCATCACGATCGGCGCGGCCGCGATCTGGATGGTGATGACCATGCTGCTCGTCATCCTGACCAGCCGCCAGGATTCGTCGCCGTTCGACGACGCGCCGACCTCGCTGACCCGCGACCTCTCGGCCCCGTCCGCCGCGGCCCCGGACACCCCCGGCGCCCCCAGCCCGATCGAGGGCTCCCCGGCCCCCGTCGCGGTCCCCTCGGACGCCCCGGCCCCCATCGAGAGCGCCCCGGCCGCCGCGCCCGCCGGCAACTTCCCGCTGACGCCCGGGAACGAGCCCCCGCCGACCCCCAAGTGACCCCGCGCCGGCCCCGATGAAGACGCGAAGCGAGGCGGCCCCCCCGCCTCGCTTCGATCATTCCACGACGACCGAAGAGGCCGACCTTGCTGCTGAGCATGACCGGATTCGGAGAGGCCCGGGGCCAGGACCCCGACGCCGGGCTGGCGATCTCGGCCGAGGTCCGCGCGGTCAACAACCGCCACCTCAAGATCACGGCCAAGATCAACGACCCCTACGGCCGGCTCGAGCCCGAGCTGGAGCGGCTGGTCCGGGAGCACGCGAGGCGCGGCACGGTCCAGTTCTCCGTCCGGGTCGAGCGGCCGCGCAAGGCCGAGGACTACCGCCTGAACGAGGCCGCGCTGGCCGGCTACCGCGCCCAGCTCGAGAAGCTCGGCGGGGCCGTCGACCTGGGCGCGCTGCTGGGCCTCCCCGGCATCGTCGAGGAGACGAAGGCCGCGACGCCCGACGTCGAGCGCGAATGGCCCATCATCGCCCGCGTCGCGGAGGAGGCCCTGGTCGAGTTCGAGGCCGCCCGCGCCCGGGAAGGCGCGGCCATGGCCTCGGAGCTGTCGTCGCTCGGGGGCTCGATCGTCGAGACGCTCGACGAGATCACCGCCCGCGCGCCGACGGTGATCGAGGCCCAGCGCAAGCGGCTGACCGAGCGGGTCCAGGCGCTGGTGCAGGAGCACGGCGTCACGGTCGAGCCGAAGGACCTGATCCGCGAGGTCGCCATCCTCGCCGACCGCGGCGACATCTCGGAGGAGCTGGTCCGGCTCCGGGCCCACCTGGACCAGTACCGCGAGATCCTGGACGCGCAGGAGAGCGGCGGCCGCAAGCTGGAATTCGTCGTCCAGGAGATGGGCCGGGAGATCAACACCGTGGGATCGAAGTCCAACGACGTGGAGATCAGCCGGCTCGTCGTCGACATCAAGGGGGCCCTGGAGCGGATCCGCGAGCTGGTCCAGAACGTCGAATGAGCAGCGCACCGAGCACGGAGACCGACTTGGAAGCCACGACCGCCTGGTCGACCCTGCCGGGACGGCTCGTCGTCCTGTCCGGCGCCTCGGGCGTCGGCAAGAGCACGGTGGTCGACCGCCTCATCGCCCGCGCCGGCGGCAAGGTCCGGCGGTCGATCTCGGCCACCACCCGCGCGCCCCGCGAGGGGGAGATCCCCGGCGTCGACTACTTCTTCGTAAGCCCGGAGGAGTTCGACGCGATGCGCGGCGACCTCCTGGAGTCGGCCGAGGTCCACGGCTCGCGCTACGGCACCCCCGCGGGCCCCGTCCGCGAGGCGCTGGGGGCGGGGCTCTGCGTGATCCTCGTGATCGACGTGCAGGGGGGATTCCAGGTCCGGGAGAAGGTCCCCGACGCGCTGCTCGTCTTCATCCAGGCCCCCTCGCCCGACGTGCTGGAGCATCGGCTCCGCGAGCGGGGGACCGACGACGACGCCGCCGTCGCCCGCAGGCTGGCCAACGCCCGCCGCGAGATCGAGGCGTCCCGAGGTTACGACGTCCAGCTAGTGAACGACGATCTGGAGGCCTGCGTCGACGCCCTGATCGCGACGCTGGCCGAACACAACTGCGCGGAGGGCATCGGCGATGATTGAAGAGCTGAAGGAAGAAGAGATCGTCAACAAGGTCGGCGGCCGGTTCAAGCTGTCCACCCTGATCCAGAAGCGGATGATCGCCCTGAACCAGGGGGCCCGCCCGCTGGTCGACGGCCGGGGCATGGACAAAATTTCGATGGTGATCCAGGAGATCATGCAGGACAAGATCTACCTGGACATGTCCGGCAAGCTCCAGAGCAACGAGCCGAGCGAGGATTTCCTCGACGGCGGGACGGTCGATCTTACCCAGCCGGCCGAATGAGCGCCCCCGGGGCCGAGGGCCGACCCGGGCGGTCGAATCCTCCCAAGCCGGCGCGGCCCGCCGGCCGATGACAGGGGACGCCGACTCCGTCATCGACCAGGTGCGAACCCGCGCCGCCGGTCGCGGCCGAGCGACCGACGGGAGCGGGGGCGTTCGGGGGGAATCATGCTCCTGCGACAGCGACTGTTCCGATCGGCCCCCGCGCTCGCCTTCCTCGTCCTCAATCTCTTCCTGGGCCTGAGCCTGCTGGGCTACGACCCCGGCGACGCGCTCCGGGGCCGGTGGACGACCGAGGACGCGGCGATCGTCCCGGTCGCGAACCCCTGCGGCCCGGTCGGCGCCCGCCTGGCCGAGGCCGCCCAGCGCACGTTCGGCTGGGCCTCGTGGCTGGGCCTCGCGGCGATGGCCGCGCTCAACCTCCTGGTCGCCCGGGGCCGACGGCCGGCCGACCGCGTCGGCCCGGCGATCGGGCTGCTGCTCGTCCTGATCGTCGCCGCGGCCCTCGTCGACAAGTTCGGCGCGGGGATCCGCCCGAGCGCGCCGGTGGGGCCGGGGGGCTACGCGGGCGCGATGGCCGCCTGCGCCCTGGAGGGCCAGTTCGGGCTCGCGGGCATGCTGCTGATCCTCGGCGCCGCCGGCGTCCTGGGGGTCGCGCTCTGTCAGGAGGTCCTGATCTCGCTGCCGGCGCAGGAGCTTTCCGCCCTGGCGCCGGGGCTGTTCCGGCGCGGCCGTTCGGCCCCGATCGCCGGTGTCCCCGCTCTGGCCGAATGGCAGCCCGGCCCCCCCGCCCTGGCCGGCGAGGTCGCGCCGCGGCCCGCGCTGGCGCGGGTGGCCGAGATCGGCCCGCGGCCGGGCCCGCTGGTCCAACGCGGGCCGACGCCCGCCGCGACCGCCGCGCCGATGGCGCGTGGGCCGCAGCCCCCGGCGGTGGCCCGGCCGTCGCAACCGGTCCCGATGGTCGACCCGTCGTCGCCGTTCCAGCTCCCGCCGTACGAGATCCTGGAGGCCCCCTCCCCCGCGCCGGTCCAGGAGCACGAGGCCCAGATCCACGCCCGGGCGATGCTGCTGGAGCGGACGCTGCTGGACTTCGGCTACCAGGTCCGAGTGGTCCAGATCGACACCGGCCCGGTCATCACCCAGTTCGAGATCGAGCTGGAGGCCGGGCTGCGGGTCTCGCGCGTCGCCGGCCTGGCGGACGACCTGGCGATCGCCCTGGCCGTGCCGACGGTCCGCATCGTCGCGCCGATCCCCGGCAAGAGCACCGTGGGGATCGAGGTCCCCAACGAGCGCAGGACCATGGTGCGCATCAGCGAGGTCATCGCCGACACCGAGGCCGCGCGCGACAAGTGTCGCATCCCCCTGTTCCTGGGCAAGGACGTGAAGGGGGCGCCGATGGTCTTCGACATGGCCGACATGCCCCACCTGCTCATCGCCGGCCGCACGGGGACGGGCAAGTCGGTCTGCCTGAACGCCATGATCACCTCGATCCTCATGACCCGCTCGCCCGACGAGGTCAAGATGATCATGATCGACCCGAAGATGGTCGAGCTGTCGCAGTTCAAGAAGATCCCGCACCTGATGACGCCGGTCGTCACCGACATGAAGAAGGCCGAGTCGATCCTGTCGTGGGCGTGCGACAAGATGGACGAGCGGTACGGCTTCATGGCGCGGGCCGGCGTGCGGCACATCTCGCTGTACAACCAGCTCGGGGCCGACGAGATCATGCGCCGGATCGCACCGGAGGACGAGGAGGAGGCCAAGCGGATCCCGACCTACATGCCGTACATCGTCATCGTGGCCGACGAGATGGCCGACCTGATGATGACCGCCGGCAAGGAGGTCGAGCAGCACATCGTCCGGCTGGCGCAGAAGTCGCGGGCCGTCGGCATGCACCTGATCCTGGCGACCCAGCGGCCGACCGTCGACGTGATCACCGGCCTGATCAAGGGCAACATGCCCGCGCGGATCGCGTTCCAGGTGACGAGCCGCAACGACTCGCGCGTGGTGCTGGACGAGATGGGCGCCGACAAGCTGCTGGGCAACGGCGACATGCTGTTCCTCGTCCCCGGGACGTCCCAGCTCGTCCGCGCCCAGGGGACGTACGTCTCCGACGCCGAGCTGAACCGCCTGACGGACTACCTCTCGCAGTATCCCGCGGAGTACAGCCGCGAGATCATGCAGCTCAAGGCCGGCGGCGGCCCCGGCGGCAAGGAGCGGGGCGCCGCCCTCAAGGAGCGAGACGATCTGTACGAGCCGGCGATCGAGGTCGTCGTCCGCGAGGGCCGCGGCTCCTGCTCGCTGCTCCAGCGGGCGCTCGGGATCGGCTACGGGCGGGCCTCGCGGCTCATCGACTTCATGGCCGAGGACGGCATCGTCGGCGAGTTCAAGAGCGGCTCGGCGCGCGAGGTCCTCTTCACCTGGGAGGAGTGGGAGGCGATGAAGAACGGCGGCGAGGCGGGCGACGCCTCGGGCTCCTCCGACGAGGCCGCGGCCTGACGGGAGGAGGTCGCGAGCGATGAAGAAGGCCCTCGCCGCCCTGATCCTGGCCCATGCCACCCTGGCGCTGTCCGTCGCCGCGACCCACCGCCTGCTGCCGGATCGGGTGGCCACGCACTTCGGCCCGGACGGCCAGCCGGACGGCTGGGCCTCGCGATCGGACTACGCGACGTACCTGCTCTCTTCCGCCGCGCTGATCTCGATCCTGTGCGCCGGTCCGCTGTACCTGACGCGCAAGCTGCCGGAATCGCTGATCAACATCCCGGAGCGGGATTACTGGCTCGCCCCGGAGCGGCGAGACGAGGCGCACGCCCGGCTGTTCGCGCTCGGCCTGGGGATCGCCGCGGCGACGACCGGGCTGTTCGTCGCGCTACACCTGCTCACGGTGCGCGCGAACCTTGCGCGACCCCCGAGGCTCGCGACGGCCGAGGCGTTCGGGCTCGTCGCGACCTTCCTGGCGATCCTGGGGGGCGTCTTCTGGGCCTTCGGCCCGAGGGCCTGGAGGGTCGAGGACCGATCCTGACCCGTTCGCGTCGCTCAGCGCGGGGCCGGCGGGATGTAATCCCGGGTCGACGGCCGGTCGGCCGACGCCGAGGGGGCATAGGTCGCCCTGGGGTACGCGCTCTTCGACGAGGCCGGGCGGCGCGGGGCGGTGGGGATGTACCCTCGCCTGGAGACGGGGGACGACTGATCGCGGAGCGTGAAGTAAGACGGCGGGACGCGCCCCGACATGTCCAGGCGACCGCTGGCGTCGTCCGAGGCGTAGTTGTTCCGCGAGCGAGGCGCGGACATGTAGCCCTGGCCCTTGGGGGCGGTCTTGTACTTCTTGGCCCTCGAAACCTGCGCCTTGGCTTCCTTCGCGTAGTGGTCCCCGAGGCCTCCGGTCTGCTGGGCCTCGGCGGCGCCGGAGCAGAACGCGGCGAGCAGCGCGACACCGACGAGCGTGATCGGGCGTGTCATGATGTTTGGCGTTCCTCGGTAAGGACCAAGCATTGAGGACGGTCGCCGCCGATCCTCTGTTGGACTCGCCTATTATCGATCGGGCGACAGATTTTTTCAAGGACGAGAGTTGCACGCCGCCGACACGAAGCCAAGAAACGTTCGCGATTGACAACACGCGCGGACGAGGCGCCGGCGGCGGATCAGCGGCCCGCGCGGAAGGCGTCGAGGATCGCGTCGGCCCCCTGATCGCGGAGTGCCTGGGCGACGCGGCGGCCGAGGTCGTCAGGGTCGGCCGGGTCGCCGTCGAGCGCGGCGGAGATGGCGCGGAGGCCGTCGGGCGCGAACACCGAGGCGTCGAGGAGCAGGCGGCCGTCGTCGCCCATCCGTCCCCAGGCGGCCATCGGGATCATGCAGCCCCCTTCCAGCTCCGCCAGCGCCCGGCGCTCGGCGACGACGGCGGCGTGGGCGGCCGGGTCGTCCAGCAGGGCCAGGAGCGCCCGCGTCGGCGCGTCGTCGGCCCGGCACTCGATCCCCAGCGCCCCCTGCCCCACCGCCGGCAGCATCGTCGGCGGTTCCAGGCGTTGCGTGACGTGGGCGTGCAGCCCCAGGCGATGGAGGCCCGCCCAGGCGAGGAGGACTGCGTCGAGCTTCCCTTCCAGGGCCATGTTCAGCCGGGTCTCGACGTTCCCGCGCACGGCCCGGACGTCCAGGTCGGGCCTCATGTGGAGGATCTGCGCCCGTCGGCGCACCGATCCGGTGCCGACGCTCGCGCCGGCGGGGAGCGCGTCAAGCCGGCGATGCTCGGGCGCGATCAGGGCGTCGGCCACTTCCTCGCGCCCCGGCACGGCGGCGAGGGCCAGCCCGTCCGGCCCGCTCGTCGGCAGGTCCTTCAGGCTGTGGACGGCCACGTCCACCGTCCCGTCGACGAGCGCGCGCTGGATCTCCTTGGTGAAGAGACCCGTCCCGCCGATGGCCGCCAGCGGCGAGTTGCGGTCGCGGTCGCCGTGGGTCTTGATCTCGACGAGCTCGACCGCGAGGCCGGGGGACCGCTCGCGGAGGGCGGAGGCGACCCAATCCGCTTGCCAGCGGGCGAGGCGGCTGCCGCGGGTGCCGACTCGGATCGAACGCGGGAGGTCGGGCGATGTCATGGCGTGGCTCGATTACGATTCTCGGGAGACGGCGACGACCATGACCCCACGCGCCCCGGCTCGCTTCAGGGCGCGGGCGGCCGACCCCAGCGTGGCGCCGGTTGTCAGCACGTCGTCGACGAGGACGACGGTCCGGCCCTTCAGGTCGGCCCCTCGCCGGGCGGCGAAAGCGCCTCGCATCACGGCGTCGCGGTCCTGTCGGGTCCGGCCGACGAGGTGGGGGGTGTACTTCACCCGACGCAAGACGTCGCGCGCCTCGCGCCGCAGGACCGCGGCCAGGGCGCGGGCCAGCACGTCCGCCTGATTGTACCGCCGACGCAGCCGCCGGAACCAGTGCTGCGGGACCGGCGCGACGAGGGCGTCGGGCGGGAGCGCCTCGAAATCCTCGCGCCGGGCCTCCCCCCAGAGCGAGCCCAGCGCCGGCGCCAGGAACGCGCCGCGCTCGTCCTTGAGCTTCAGGACGAAGTCTCGCCACGGCGCGCCGTCGTCGCGGTGCGGCCCGAGCGCGACGGCCGCGTCGAACCCCAGCGACTTGCCGCGACACTCCGAGCACCCCCCGGAGAGGTCCGCGTACGGGCCGACCGGCAGGGCGCAACGGGGGCAGGACGAGGCCCGATAGGCGACGGCCTCCGACAGCAGGTCCGCGCGGCAGGGGTCGCAGAACGGCCCGCGGACGGCGGGGCCGGCGGCCTGGCAGAGCGTGCAACGCCAGGGGAAGACGAGGTCGCAGACGGCCTCGCCGACCGCGCGCCAGGCCGAGGCCATCTCAACCCCCGGCCGCGCGGGGCTTCGAACTCGGCGCGGCCTCGTCCATCTCCAGGTAGGGCTCCAGCCGCTCGCGCAACTCGTTGCGGGCACGGGCCAGCAGCGACTTCACCGCGGCCGGCGAGCGGTTCATCACCTGGCCGATCTCCGCGTAGCTCATCTCCTCGAACTTGCTCAGGAGGACGGCCATCTTCTGGTCCTCCCCCAGCACCGCGACCGCCTCGCGGACGACCTCGGATAGCTCCACCTGCCGCATCTGGGCCGAGGCGGTCTCCTCGCGCCCGGGGACGGCCAGGACGGGCGACTCCCCCCGCGAGCCGTCACCGCCCGTCGACCCCGCCGACGCGGCCGGCTTCCGCCCCTTGTCGCGGACGTGGTTCATCGCCAGATTGTTGGCGATCGTGAACAGCCAGGTCGAGAACTTGGCCCGGGGCCGGTACCCCTTGCGCGCCTTGTAGACCCGGAGGAACACGTCCTGCGACAGATCCTCGGCCTCCTCCAGGTTGCCGACGACGTGGGACAGCACGCCGACGAGCCGGTCCTGATACCGCGAGACCATCGCCTCGAACGCGCCGGGGACGTCGTCGCGGATCTGGATCATCAGCCGGACGTCCGGGTCGCGGGCCTCAAGCTGGCGCCCCAGCACGTCGAGTTCGCCTCGGCTCACGGTCGCTCCTCTCGGCGTCGGAAGTCGAGCCCGATCGTCGTCACGAGGGGGCGCCGATCGCGACCGTCGGCGGCCCGGCGGCCGACTCGTAGCGGCGGCGGAGCTGCCCGCACGCCGCGTCGATCGACCGGCCCCTGGTGCGGCGGACCGTCACGGCGACGCCGAGGCCACGCACCCGCTCCGTGAACCGGCGCACGTCGTCCGGCTCGGGGCGGACGAACGGCAGGCCGGCCACGGCGTTGTACGGGATCAGGTTGACGTGCGCCTTGCGCCCCCTCAAGAGCCGCCCCAGCGCCGCGGCGTCCTGGGGACGGTCGTTGACGCCGCCCAGCATGACGTACTCATACGTCACCTGCCGCCCGGTGATCCGGAAGTAGTCGTCGGCGGCCTCCAGCACGGCCGTCAGGCCGATCTTCTCGTTGACCGGGACCAGCTCGTCGCGAAGCTCCTCCGTCGGCGCGTGGAGCGAGACGGCCAGGTGATACTGCCGGTCCTCCCCGGCGAGCTTGCGGATCTTCTCCGGCAGGCCGACGGTGGAGATCGTCACCCGGCGCTGGCTCATCCCCAGGCCGTCATGGGGCGAGCAGACGCGGTCGAGCGCGACGAGCAGATTGTCCAGGTTCGCCAGGCTCTCCCCCATCCCCATCACGACGATGTGGGTGACCGACTCGCCCGGCGGCAGGAGTTGCTGCGACTGCAACACCTGGTCGAAGATCTCGGCGGCGGTCAGGCTCCGCTCGACCCCCTTGAGCCCGCTGGCGCAGAAGACGCAGCCCATGCCGCACCCGACCTGGGTGCTGACGCAGACGGTCCGGCGGGTGCCGTCGGCCATCAGGACGCACTCGATGTTGCGGCCGTCTCGGCAGCGGAGCAGCAGCTTGTCGGTGCCGTCGTCGGCGACGCCGCGGTAGGCCAGGTCGGTCGCGAACAGGGTCCACTCGGCGTCGAGCTTCTCCCGCAGGTCCAGCGGCAGGTCGGTCATGTCGGCGAACGACTTCGGCCGACGGTGGAACGCCCACTGGTGGATCTGCTTCACGCGATACGGCTTGTGCCCGACGGCCGCGACCCACGCGCGCAGCTCGTCGGCCGTCGCCCCGAACAGGGGGCGCTTCGGATTTGTCTCGGCCTCGATTCGTTCCCCGCCCCGCGTCACGGCCGGCCCTCATTCTGCTCGATGTATGAACGCCTTCATTGTAGGACCCGCTCGCCCGCCGGCCAAGTCGCGAATCCGAACGCGCCGAGGATCGCGTCGGCCGCGCGGTTCAGGCCGTCGGCCCCGGCGATGTGGGACCGCATCGCCTCGGCGCGTCCCCGATAGGATGGATCGTCGAGCACGGCGCGGACGGCCTCGCGGACGCGCGGGACGGTGGCGCGGGAGACGGGGATGGAGCGACCCACGCCGGCGGCCTCGACCCGGACGCCCACGCCCGGCTGGTCGTTCGTCACCGGCAGGACGACCGTCGGGACGCCGCAGGTCAGCGACTCCAGCGTCGTGTTCAGGCCGCCGTGGGAGATCGTGAGCGTGGAGCGGCGGATCAGGTCGAGTTGCGGGGCGAAGCCGACGACGATCGGGTCGCCGGGGAGGTCGCCGAGCGCCTTCGGGTCCCCTCCCCCCCCGAGCGAGATCGCCAGTTGCAGCCCCATGCCGTCGCACGCCGCGGCGATCGTCCGGAAGGTCGTACCCACCTGGTTCTGGAGCGTCCCCATGGATACGTAGGCCAGCAGCCGACCATTCAGGCGATCCCAGGGGAAGTCGACGGGGGCGCGGGCCTCGGGGTCGGTCCAGGGGCCGGTGTGGTGGAAGCTCGGCGGCACGACCCGCCCGGGCAGTTCCAGCGCGGCCGGGAGCTGCGAGACCTGGGCCAGTCGCGACAACGCCGTCTCCCACTCCAGCGGGGCCATGCCCCACTCGCGCCTCCGCTGGTCCACGGCGGTCACCACCGGCCTGATCACCCGACCGATTAGCCAGTTCCCCAAGCGATTCCGCAGCCGCGACGCCGCTCCCCGCCCGTGGCGCCAGGCGAACTGGAACGGGGGGACGCTCGGGTCCAGGTTGATCGGGAGCGCCGCCGCGGTGCTGACGTAGGGCACGCCCAGGCGCTCCGCCAGCGTGCTCCCCGCGACCTGGCATTGGTCGATCACCAGGGCGTCGATCCTCGCCTCGCGGGCGGCGGCGGGGACCTCGTCCAGGATCATCACCGCGGTCCGCGCCATGCGCTCGATCGTGAAGCGGAGCGCCTCCCTCCCCTTGAGACGCCCGAGCCGCTCGTCCAGCTCGCGCAACGAGCCCGGCGGGTAGGCGGCCCGCCCGATCGGCCGGTAGTCCAGCCCGGCCCCGCGAACCCTTTGCTCGAAATCGGGGAGCTCGAAGTAGACGACCTCATGCCCGCGCGACATGAGCTTCCGCGCCAGCGCCGAGGACGGATAGAAGTGACCCGGGACGGGGATGCCCACGAAGCCGATGCGAGCCATGGATGAGGCCTGGCCTTTCCGGTTGGGGATATCGAGCCGAGGGACGTTCGTCCGTCGATCACGTCGCCGCTTCCAGACATCGCAGCGCCTCGTCCAGCATGGCCGCCCCGCCGACGCGGGCGACGTCGACGTGCTTCGCGCCGGGGACTTCCAGGAACGTGGCCGGCGAGGGGAAGGTCTCGGCCAGGTCGCGGGCGAGGGGCGTCGGGATCAGGTCGTCGTCGCTGCCGTGGACGACGATCGCGGGGCGGTCGAAGCGCGGCGCCAGTTCGAGCATGCCGGGGCGCGCCAGCTCCGCGCCGGCGATCCTCCCGGCGCGACGAACCACGACGGACGACAGCGCCCGGGACATCGGCAGTCGCTTGCGACGCATCACGGTCGCGACCGACGATCGCAGGTCGACCATCGGAGCCTCCAGGACGAGCCCCCGGACGCGGCGGTCATCCACCGCGGCGCGGAGGGCGATCGCCGCCCCCATCGATCGCCCCCAGATCACGGGCGCGAAGGGTTCGCCCGGGGGGACGAGGCCGGCGAGGACGTCGAGCCAGGCCCGCAGGTCGTCGGCCTCGCGCGCCCCGAAGGTCGAATGGACGCCCTCGCTGGCGCCGTAGCCGCGGAGGTCGATCGCCGCGACGTTCCATCCTCGCGCCAGGATGGCGGGCGCGCGATCGAGGATCATCGCGGCGGGGCCGTCGCCGAAGCCGTGGACGAGGACGACGACGCGACCCGTCGGGCGATCGGCGGCGATCCAGCGGCCGGCGAGCGCCACGCCGTCGGCCGCGAGGGCGCGGATCGGCTCGCCCGGCCCGTACGCGCCGGGGTCGGCGGGCCTTCGAGGGGACACGAGGGCCCAGGCGCCGAACTCCACGACCGCCAGCAAGAGCGCCGCGATCAGCCCGGCCCCGAACCCCGCCGCGGCGATCATCCAGGTCATCCCGGCCGCCCTTCCGTCATCGCGAGCCCAGATACCCGCGCGCCTCGACCCCGTCGGGCGACCATCGCAGCAGGACCGCGCCCGACCGCCACGTCCGAAAGAGCACGATATCCCCGGCCTCCAGGGGCGTCAACGCGTCGACCACGCCCGCCGTCGGCGGCCTCTGGCTGGCGATGACCACGCGCGGCCGCGCCCACTCGAACAGCCGGGGCGGGTTCGCCGCTCGGGCGCCGTGGTGCGGGGCGAGGAGCACGTCGATCGGCCGGCCCGGCTCGGGCTTCGACAGCAACTCCGCCAGGCCAACCTGCTCCAGGTCGCCGGTCAGCAGGAGCCGACGGCCGCGCCGGGAGACGTCCAGCACCAGGCTCCGGGCGTTGTCCGACGCCGACTCCCAGCCGGCCGGCGGGTGGATCACCTCGACCCGCGTCGACCCCGACGGCCGCGACGACGGCGCGACCGCCTCGCGCACGGGAACTCCGCGCCCCCGGAGCGTCCGCATGAGCGAGTCCGCCGCCGGGTTGTCGTCGCCGAGGAAGCCCTCGGTGACCACGACCTCGCCGACCTCGAAGCGGTCGAGGATGTCGGGTAGGCCGTTGTAGTGGTCGTTGTCGGCGTGGCTCAGGTAGACGGCGTCGATCCGCGAGAGCCCGCGCGACCAGAGCGCCGGCGCCACGATCCGACGCCCCACGCCGGGGTCGTCCATCCGGCCGCAGTCGTAGAGGAACGCCCTCCCCTCGGGCGTCGCGACCACGACGGCCAGGCCGTGGCCGACCGCCAGGACGTCGGCCTCCAGGTCGGCCGGCTTCCTCGGCCCCGTCAGCCACCAGCCCGGGACGCACCAGCCGAGGGCCAGGCCCCAGGCGACGCGCCGGCCCCATCGCCAGGCGGGCGAAGGTCGATCGCGCCTGGGGCCGGCGTGCATCAGGTAGACCGCCGCCGGGAGAAGGAGGTAGAACGCGGCGACCGACGTCGGCGGCGGCCCCGGCGCGTACCACGTCCCCCAGGGGATCGCCGCCCCCCGGGTCGTGACGACCTCGACGCCCCGCAGCAGCCCCCCGCACGCCGCCCCGGCCGATCGCTCCAGGACGCCGGCCGTCCTCTCCGTCAGCCCGAGCGCCAGCGCCAGCGGCCCGGCCAGCCATGCCGCGGGATAGGAGAGCCCGGCCGCCAGCGCGGCCAGCGCGGCCATCGTCAGCTTGAACGCGCCGGCCAGCAGGGCCATCGAGGTCATCGGCACCAGCGGGATGTTCAGCAGGATCCCCATCGGCGAGACGACGTGGAACCGCGACGCCGACAGCGGCGCCGCCACGGCCCAGACGATCGCCGACGCCGCCGCCAGCCGCGCCGCCTGCCGACCCGCCCAGCGCGCCATGCGGCTCCCGATCGCGTGATGCCACGCCTCCAACTCGTCGAGCGGGTCGGGCGGCCCGAGGACTCGCAGCCGCAACGCCTCGCCGAGCTTCCCCGCCATCGGCATCAGCCAGAAGAGCGCGCCCACCGCCAGGAACGAAAGCTGGCAGCCCACGTCGAATACCGCCGACGGATTGACCACGATGCTCAGCACCCCCGCGAGCGCCAGGGCGTCGGCCGGGCCGGTCGCCCGGCTCGCGAACAGCGCGGCGCAGAACGCGACGGTCATCACCATCGACCGTGACACCGAGGGGGAACATCCCACCAGCATTGCGTACCCGATCGCGGCCGAGGCCACCAGGATGTAGCGGAGCCGCCTCGGCACGCCGACGACCACCAGGCCCATCCCGACGGCCCAGGCCATAACCTGGAGCTGCAACCCCGAGACCGCGAGGAGGTGCGTGGTCCCCGTCCGAGCGAAGGCGTCGACGACCTCCGGGTCGATGTCGTCGCGACGCCCCAGCACCAGGGCCGTCGCCAGCGGCGCCGCGCGGGGATCGAGGCCGTCGATCAGGCGGTCGCGGCTCCAGGCGCGGATCGCCCCCAGCCACCCCACGCCGCCCGACCACGCGCCGTCGGGGTCGGCCGTCACGCCCGATGGCTCGTCGACGGCCATCGCCAGGCGGATCCCCTGCGCCTGGAGGAACGCGCGGCGGTCGAACTCGCCGGGGTTCAGCGGGCCGGCGACGCGCGAGAGGCGCCCGGCCGCCCGCACCGGCTCGCCGGCCGCCAGGTCGGTCCGGTCCCCCTGCACGGAGACGTCGGCCCGGCCGGAGCACGGCACGAACGCCGAGCCGTCGAAGATCCCCTCGATCCGGAGGATGAATCGGGTCCGCGTCCGCGGCGGCTGCCCCGGCGCCCGGCCCTCTCGCGCGCGGAGGCCGATCACCTCCTCGACGTGCCCCCGGACCCACGCCGGCTCGGGCTGGTCGCCGGCGACGGCCGCCAGGTCGTCGCCGGCGAGGTCGAACCATCGGAAGTGGTGATAACCGCCCCCCGCGGCGACGATGGCCGCCGTCAGCAAGGCGAACGCGAGGCGAGGGCGGCCGAAGGCCAGCACGGAGGCCCCCGCCAGCGCGAGGGCCGCGAGCCCCCACGCGACGGTCGGCGGCCCGCCGATGGCGCGGTCGGCGACGGTGCCGAGGCAGAGCGCCGCCAGCACGGGGGCCAGCGGCGCGACGGGCCATCGCGGCGAGCGATCCGGCCGCCGATCGGGCGTCGGCCGGGCCGCCGCGGGCGTCAGTCCAGCTTGACCAGCGAGATTTCCATGGTCAGGACGAGCCACTTCCCGCCCTTGTTGAGACGGACCTGATGGAACGCGATCCTGGGCGAGCCGGGCTTCAGCGTGTTCATCTCGAACGTGCCGTCGATCGAGAGGAGGTCGGGCGCGAGCAGCCGGGCGTGGTCGACCGTGTTCCGCGACTTGATCGTCTCGGGGTTCTCGAAAATCTTGG
Organism: Paludisphaera sp.; assembly: GCF_037189885.1. Taxonomy (NCBI): domain Bacteria; kingdom Pseudomonadati; phylum Planctomycetota; class Planctomycetia; order Isosphaerales; family Isosphaeraceae; genus Paludisphaera; species Paludisphaera sp. The sequence continues at coordinate 66,218 of NZ_JBBCIR010000013.1, read as the reverse complement.
CGTAGGCGGCCTCGACCTTCTCGCGACCCTCGTGGGTCTCCCGGACGATCGCGCCATTCTCCTTCTGATACGCGACGATCACCCCCTTCTCATCATAGGTCGCGGCCATGGCGCGGGCGTCGAGCGTGTCGAAGATCGCGGCCCCCTCGGTGGTCACCTTCTCGGCGATCTCGCGGGCCTTGGCGTCGTCGCCCGCCACGGCCGCCGACGAGGCCAGGATCATCGAGGCGAGCCCGAGGGCCAGGAACGGAAAGCGTCTCATGAGTCAACTCCTTCATGGTAGGATTCGCGGGAAGGCGTGCCTACACGCCCTCGATTCCACACCATCCGGACCCCCGACGCAAGGGACGCGCCGCCCGGCCCGGCCCGACGGAGCGGGCGGCGCCTGGGAATCGCGCCGCCGCCCCGCTATCCTCGACCCCGCGCCATAGGCCGACGCCCTCGCTCCGGAGCGACCCCATCATGACGCCGATCGTCCCCCTGCTCGTCGCCGCCGCGGCCTTCCAGGCGGCGGCCGACCCGCCGACGTTCCCCCGCACGCCGCCGACCGGGGCCGCCGAGGCCCCGGCGACGTTCCGGACGCGCCTGGGCCTGCGGATGGAGCTGATCGCCGCCGAGCCGCTCGTGCTCGACCCGGTCGCGGCGGCCTACGACGAGGACGGCCGGCTGTACGTCGTGGAGATGTCCGACTATCCCCACGTCGAGGCCGAGAACGACGTCCCCTTCAAGGAGAACACGCTCGACCCGCCCCTCGGCCGGCTCAAGCTCCTGGAAGACCGCGACGGCGACGGCCGGTTCGACGCCGCGACCATCGTCGCCGATCGCCTCTCATGGCCAACCGGGCTCGCGATCTGGAAGGGGGGCGTCTTCGTCGCCGCGACCCCGGACGTCTGGTACATCAAGGACGCCGACGGCGACGGCCGGGCCGAGATCCGCGAGAGGGTCTTCGAGGGCTTCCGCAAGCTCAACGTCCAGGCCGTGATGAACAACCTCGTCTGGGGTCTGGACCACAAGATTTACGGCGCGGGGTCGAGCAACGGCGGCGAGATCCGCCGCGCCGACCGCCCCGACGCGCCGGGCGTGCCGATCCCCCGGCGCGACTTCCGGTTCGACCCGACCACCCGCGAGTTCGAGGCGGTCTCCGGCGGGGCGAGGTTCGGCAACACGTTCGACGACTGGGGCAACCGCTTCCTCTGCGACATCCGCAACCCGGCCGAGCACGTCGTCCTCCCCGCCCGATACCTGGCGCGGAACCCGCGGCTCGCCGCCCCTCGCGTCCTGCACGACGTCGCCCTCGCCGGGGACGCCATACCGGTCTTCCGGATCAGCCCCCCCGAGCCATGGCGCGAGTTCCGGGCCCGCCGCTGGGCCGCCAACGGCAAGGTGCTCCCCCGCAGCGAGCTGATCGGCTCGGGCATCGTCACCTCGTCCAGCGGCGTGACCGTCTACCGCGGCGACGCCTACCCTCCGGAGACGCGCGGCCAGATCTTCGTCTGCGAGGTCGCCAACAACCTGATCCACCGCCAGGCGGTCGAGCCCGACGGCGTCACCTTCCGGGGCCGTCGCGCCGACGAGGGGGGCGAGATCGTCGCGTCCACCGACACCTGGTTCCGCCCCGTCAACTTCGTCCACGCCCCCGACGGCACGCTCCACGTCCTGGACATGTACCGCGAGACGATCGAACACCCCTGGTCGATCCCCGACGACATCAAGGCGACGCTCGATCTCCGCGCCGGCGAGGACCGCGGCCGGATCTATCGGCTGGCCCCCCCCGACTTCCAACCCCGACCGGCCCCCAGGCTCTCCGCGGCCGCGACGGCGGAGCTAGTCGCGTTGCTGTCGCACCGCAACGCCTGGCATCGCGACACGGCTCATCGGCTGATTCACGAGCGCCAGGACCCCTCGGCCGTCGCCCCGCTGCGGGCCCTGCTCCGCGAGTCCGCCGAACCGCTGGCCCGGCTGCACGCCCTGTGGTCGCTCGACGGCCTGGGCTCGCTGGCCGACGACGACCTGCTAATCGCGCTGGGGGACGACTCGCCGGGCGTCCGCGAGCACGCCGTGGCGCTGGCGGAGCCCCGGATCGGGGCCGTCGCGACGCTACGCGAGCGCGTGATCGCGCTGGCCGACGACCCGGGCGACCGGGTCCGATTCCAGGTCGCGTTCACGCTCGGCGAGGTCGCCGAGTCCGACCCGAGGGCCGTCGCGGCGCTGGCATCCGTGGCGCGACGAGACGCGGCCGACCCCTGGCGCCGGACGGCCGTCCTCAGCTCGGCCGGCAAGTCCGCCGTCCCGCTGTTCGAGGCGATCGTCGCCGACGACCCGGCGGCCGCCGACGGCCTGGACGTCCTGCTCCGCGACCTGGCGACCCTCGTAGGGGCGTCGGGCGACCTCGCGGAAGCGGGGCGGTTCCTCGAACGGCTCGCCGCCGGCCCCGTCGCCCGCGGGGAGGCGCGACGGCTCGACGCCGTGCTGCTCGGGCTCGGCGAGGGGATGGCGCGGGGAGGCCGGAAGACCTTCCGCGACGCCGCGACGACCGACCCCGCCGCCCGGGCCATGCTCGATTCGGCCCTGGCCCGCGCGACCAGCACGGCGGCCGACGGCGAGGCCGACCTGGCCGATCGCGAGCGTGCCGTCGCGCTGCTGGGGCAGTCGGGATTCGCCGCCTCCGGGGAAGTCCTGGCGTCCCTCCTGACGCCCGGCGAACCCCAGCGGATCCAGCTCGGGGCCACGCGGACGCTCGCGACGTTCCCGGACGACGGCGTCGCCCCGGCGTTGCTCTCGCGGTGGCCGTCCCTTCCGCCTGCCGTGCGGACCGAGGCGCTGACGCGGCTGCTGTCGCGGCCGTCATGGACCGTCGCGCTGCTGGACGCCGTGGAGGCCGGGGCCGTCCCCGCGTCGGTGATCCCCCCGGCCCGCCGCGCCCTCCTCCTGGACCACCGCGACGCGAAGATCCGGGATCGCGCCAACGCCCTGCTCGCCGCCGCGGCGCCGGCCGCGCGGGCCGCCGCCTACGAGCGATACCGCCCCGCGCTGGACCTCCCGGCCGACTCGGCGCGCGGGGGCCGCGTGTTCGAGCGGGAGTGCATGTCGTGCCACCGCCTCGGCGACCAGGGGAAGGCGGTGGGCCCGAACCTCGCCTCCGTCCAGCGCCGGACGCCCGACGAGGTCCTGCTGCACATCGTCGACCCCAACCGCGAGGTCGCGCCCGAGTTCCTGGAATACACCGTCGCGATGGACGACGGTCGAGTGCTGTCGGGGATGGTCGCGGAGGAATCGTCCTCGGCGCTGACGCTCCGGCGATCCGGCGGCGAGGAAGACACCGTGCCCCGCTCCGGCGTCGAGGCCATCGTCGGGACCGGGAAGTCGCTCATGCCCGAGGGCCTGGAGGAGCGGATCGACCCGGGCGAGATGGCCGACCTCATCGCCTTCATCCTGGGGGTCCAGCAATGAGGAGCAAGCAGGCCCCCCGGATTCGCATCTGGGATCTCCACTGCCATCTGGCCGGCCTCGCCGGGACGACCCCCGAGGAGTTGATGGCCGAGCTGATCCGCCGGGCCGATCGCATGGGGATCGAGCGGGTCGTGGTGTTCATGGGCTTTCCGTTCATCGCCGACCCGACGCCCGACGACCTGCGACGCCAGAACGACCAGGTGCTCCGGGCGCTCGCGGGGCGGGAAGACCGGGCGCTGGGCTTCGCCTACGTCAGCCCGAACCACGTCGAGGCCAGCCTCCGCGAGATCGACCGTTGCGTCCGAGACGGCCCGATGGTCGGCATCAAGCTCTGGATCGCCCGGCGGTGCTCCGATCCCCAGGTCGACCCGATCATCGCCCGCGCCGCGGAGTTGCGGGGGGCGATCTTCCAGCACACCTGGTCGAAAACCGGGGGGAGCCTGCCGGGCGAGTCCCTGCCCGAGGACCTGGCCGAGTTGGCGAGGCGACACCCCGACACGCCGATCATCTGCGGCCATACCGGCGGCGAGTGGGAGCGTGGCATCCGCGCGGTGCGGGGACTGCCGAACGTCTCGGTGGACCTGGCGGGGTCCGACCCGACCGCCGGGCTGACGGAGATGGCCGTCCGCGAGCTGGGGGCGTCGCGAGTCATCTTCGGCAGCGACGCCGGGGGGCGTAGCTTCGCCTCGCAGCTCGCCAAGGTGCGATCCGCGGCGCTCTCTCACGAGGACCGGTCCCGGATCCTCGGCGGGAACCTCCGGGCGATGCTCGCGCCCATCCTCCGGGCGAAGGGGGTCGCGTTCGAGCCATGATCGACGTCAACGTCTCGCTCTCCCGCTGGCCGTTCCGCCGCCTGCCGCTCGACGATCCGCGGGCGCTGGCCGACGCGCTCCGGGGCCTGGGCGTCGTCCGGGCCTGGGCCGGCAGCTTCGACGCGCTCCTGCACCGGGACGTGGCGGGGGCCAACGAGCGGCTCGCCGCCGACTGCCGCGCCCACGGCGACGGCCTGTTCCTCCCCTTCGGGACCGTCGACCCGACCCTCTCCGACTGGCGCGACGACGTGCGACGATGCCACGAGACGCACGAGATGCCGGGCCTGCGCCTCCACCCGAATTACCACGGCTACAAGCTGGGCGACCCGCGTTTCGTCGACCTGCTCGACGAGGCCGCCGGCCGGGCGATGCCGGTCCAGATCGCCGTCTCGATGGAAGACGCCCGGACCCAGCACCCGCTGGTTCGCGTCCCCCCCGTCGACCTCTCCCCACTGCCAGGCCTGGTCGAGGCCCGGCCCGACCTGCGCGTGGTCCTGCTGAACCTGCCGATCCCCCCACGGACCGGCCCGGTCGCCGACCTGCTCGCGACCAAACGGGCATGGGTCGACACGGCGATGATCGAGGGGGTCGCCGGCATCGAGCGGTTCGCGGCGGCCTTCGGCGCCGACCGCCTCATGATCGGCTCCCACGCGCCATTCTTCTGCCCGGACGCCGTCCCGCTGAAGCTCCAAGAATCCGAACTAACCCCGGCCGATCGCGACGCCATCGTCGCGGGGAACGCCAGCGGCCTCCTCTGGATCCCCTGATCCGACGCCACGCGCGTCGCGGGGGGAGGATGTTCGCCGCGTCGTCCGAAAGTGCCCGCCCGGAGAGACAGGGGACGAGAAAGGCCGGCACGGTGGGACCCAGGCCGGCCTTTCACCTCATCGATCGACGTTCAACCGGCGCGTCGACGGCTCGCTCGATCAATCGTCGTCATCGTCGTCGACGCCGGCGGCCCATTCGGGGTACGGGATGGCGGTGCCCTTCATGGCGCGCCAGAGGATCCGGTTGAGGACGTCCTCCGGGGCCTTATCGACCTCGCGGAAGTTGAGCGTCGCGGAGACCAGGGCGTCCTGCTTGAGCGAGTCGTCGAGCATCGCCTTTGGGTCGGGGTTCATCTGGTCCAGGGGGACGAGGTTGGCGACCGACTTGAACGGCGCGAGGTTCGCCTCATCGGTGAAGCAGTCGAACATCGGCGTGGCGCTGGCGTCGAACTGGTTCATCGGCGGCAGGCCGAGGATCTGCTCGATGGTCCTGATGATGCTCGTGGTGTTGTACTGCGTGCTCACGACCTCGCCGCGCTTGGCGTAGGGGCTGACGCAGTAGGCCGTGGTGCGGTAGCCGCTGACGTGGTCCCAGCCGGCCTGGGGGTCGTCCTCGATCGCGAGGATCGCCATCTCGGGCCAGAACCGGGAATGGCTCAGCGCCTCCACGATCCGGCCGAACGCCAGGTCGTTGTCCGCCATGCACGAGGCCGGCGTGGGCGAGCCGACGCTGGTGCCGCTGGTGTGGTCGTTGGGCAGGCAGATGATCACGAGGTTGGGGAACTCGCCTTTCTCCTCGAACTCCTTCAGCTCGCGGATGATGAAGTCGGCGCGATACTGGTCGGGGACCGCCATCTCCCAGCCGACGTACGCGGTGGGGGAGATCGGCCGGATCGACTCCACGGACGGCTCGCTCTCGAAGATCACCTCGTCGGACTCGCCCTTCCAGGTCCGATAGCAGGCGAGGTAGTCCGGGGAGCCCTTCCTGGACTCGTCGCGCCAGCGGACCTTGGGGGCCATGAACTCGCCGTAGTTGCGGATCGTCTTGTTGTGGGCCAGGGCGTTGTCCCAGAGGAACCCGGCCGGGGAGTAGGCCAAAACGTCCTTGTCGTCCTCGCCCATTCCGTCGGGGTAGCTGCGGGGGAAGCCGGCGAAGCTCTTCTCCATGTAGTCGGTGGAGAACGCCGTGGTGCTCCACTGGTGCCCGTCCGCGCTGAGGATGCCGGCGCAGTAGGTGTTGTCCAGGAGGATGAACTCGTCGACCATCTTGTGCTGGTTCGGCGTGATCTCGCGGCCGAAGATGCACAGATCGGCCCGGCCCCGCCCTCGCGGATGCGCGCCGAGGACCTGGTCGTAGGTCCGGTTCTCCTTGATGACGTAGACGACGTGCTTGATCTTGCTGGGCTCGCCGATCCGCTCCGGGATCGCGCGCGGCGGCTGGCCCTCGCGGGCCGGCAGCGCGGCCTGTTCGATCGCCCCTCGGCGCATGTTGCGCGCGGCCAGCTCGGAGAGCTTCGCCAGGTCGTCGTCGGACGGGATCGGCATCAGCGAGACCGATCCCTGATAGTGGTGCGAGTTGTAGCCTTCCGTGCCGTCGTCGCGCTTGCGAGGGGAGGTCGGCAGGCCCTTGATGTTGGCGACGCACAGGGCCTTGCGGCCGGCGTCGAAGGCGATGGCCCCCGGGAACCAGCCGGCGGGGATGAGCCCCAGGAGCTTCGTGTCCCCCTTGTCCTCCGGGTCGAACTTCATGACCGCGACGGCGTTGTGCGTCCCGTTGGCGACGAACAGCCGGCGGCCCGACTCGTCGAACGCCAGCGCGTTGGGCGAGGCGCCGAACAGGTCCGACGGCTTCGCCTTCACCCACACCGTCTCCGCGACGGCCTCGTTCGCGACGTCGATCAGGCTGAGCGTGTCGCTCGCCGCGTTGGCGCAGACGACGTACTTGCCGTCGGGCGACACCGCCAGCGCGGAGGCGTGAAGCCCCGTCACCAGCTCCGTCGACACGGCGCCGGCGGCCAGGTCGATGACGCTGACGGACCCTTCGCTGGCGATGTGCCGCACGGGGTCGACGCGAGCCTCGGTCCCCCGGCCTGCGGGCCCGGTGAGGTCGCCGGGCTCGGGGCGACGCCCCCCCCAGTTGCTCACGAACGCCTTGCCCCCCGTCAGGACCACGTCATAAGGCGCGACGCCCACGTCCCACGAGCGGACGACGGAGCCGTCGGCGGTGTCCAGCTCCAAAAGCTTGTTGGAGAGGTTGCCGCAGACGTACAGGCGCGAGTCGTCCGCCGAGAGCGCCAGGCCGCTGGGGATCTCCGCCTTGCGACGCGGGGCGTCGGCGTTGGGCAGCGCGAGGACGTGCGAGGGCGTCACGGCTCCGTCGTCGCCGACCGCGAAAACCTTGATGGAGCCGTTCACGTTGCTCAGGTAGACACGCTTGCCGTCGTGCGAGTAGAGCAGCCCGGTGTAGCTGACCTGGCCGCTCTTGTCGGGGTGGAGGATGTTGGGCGAGACCGCCGCCGGCGGCTCCGTCTGGTCCTCTCCCGGCAGGGCGACCTGTCCCGCGACCTTGGCCTCGTCGACGTCGATGACGACCACCTCGCTCGTCTTCCCGGTGACGAGCAGCCGCTTCCCGTCCGGCGACAGCGCGATCGCCTGGGGACGCATCCTCGGCAGCTCGACCTGCCGTCCGAACGGGGTCAACACCTGGTTGACGGGCGTGACGATGACGTCGTCTCGCCATCGACCCACGAGATCCGTGGTCGACTCGACCGTCGGCTCCTGGGCGATCGCCGCCAGGGCCAGGGTCGTCCAGCAGGACAGGGCGCAAACGAACTTCATGACTTTCTCCGGGTACGCGGCTTCTCCGACGAGCCAGCCCGGAGTCTAGCCGGTCAGTCACCCCTCCGAAAGCATGCGATCCCGGACGCGCGGGCCCGACGAGCGGGGAGCATCCGCCCGCGCATGAAAGCAAGGAAGGCCGGCCCTCGATGGAGGAGCCGGCCTTCCTTGTTGGCTTTCAGGATGTCCGCGAAGTCGGCGTGTGACCGACCGTCGTGAATAAGACTTGAAAGTGGGCGATACAGGATTCGAACCTGTGACCTCATGCGTGTCGAGCATGCGCTCTAGCCAACTGAGCTAATCGCCCGGGTTTTCGGTCTGGGCCTCATCGCCCCGGGGAGACTTACTATAGGGGATCGAGGCGGCGGGATCAAGGGGGGAGTCCGGAATTCCGCTCCCCCCGGGGGAGTGGTCAGGATTCGAGGATCTCGTCGGACTTCTTCTCGGCCAGGTCGTTGACCTTGCCTTCGAACTTCTTGGTCAGGCCCTGGATCTCTTCCTTGCAGGTGGCGGCCTCGTCCTCGGTGAGGAGCTTGTCCGTCTGCTCCTGATCGGCCTGCTTGTTGGCGTCGCGACGGATGTTGCGGATGGAGATGCGGGCCTCCTCGGCGAGGTCCTTCACCCGGCTGACGAGCTTCTTGCGCTGTTCCAGCGACAGCGGCGGGACGTTCAGGCGGACCGCCTTGCCGTCGGAGTTGGGGGTCAGGCCGAGGTTGCTGGCCTGGATCGCCTTGACGATGTCGCCGACGACGGAGGGGTCGAAGGGGCGGATGAGGATCTGCTGGGGCTCGGGCGTGCTCAGGTTGGCAAGCTGCTTCAGCGGGGTCGAGGAGCCGTAGTAATCGACGCGGACCGACTCCACGAGGCCCACGTTGGCGCGGCCGGTGCGGACGCCCCGGAACTGGTCGACCAGCAGGGCGACGGACTTCTCCATCCGGTCTTCGGCTTCCAGCGCGATCTCTTCGATGCTCATCGGGACGACTCCGTGGCGGGGCGGTGGCCGCTTGGGGACGGGGAGGGGCGACGACATCTTACCAGCGTCGCGGCGCGCCGGGGAAGGTCCCGGGGGCCGCGGACGGGGCGGGTCAGGAGGGGCGGGGCCGGGTCCCCGAGCCGATCCAGGTGCCGACGACGTCGCCGCGGACGGCGCGCTCGATGTTGCCTTCCTTCTTGAAGTTGAAGACCAGGATCGGCAGGACGTTCTCCTTGCACAGGCCGATGGCGGCCATGTCCATGATCTTCAGCTCGTCGCGGAGGACCTTGTCGAAATCGAGGGCCTCGAACAGGACGGCGTGGGGGTTCTTCTCCGGGTCGGCCGAGTAGACGCCGTCGACGCGGGTGGCCTTCATGATGACGTCGACGCCCAGCTCCTTGCCCCGGAGCGCGGCGGCGGTGTCGGTCGTGACGAAGGGGCTGCCGGTCCCGGTGGCCAGGATGATGATCCGGCCCTTCTCCAGGTGGGAGAGCGCGCGGCGGCGGATGAACGGCTCGGCGACCTCGGCCATGCGGATGCTGGTCATCAGCCGGGTGGGGCGGCCCATGCTCTCCAGGGCGTCCTGGAGGGCCAGGCCGTTGATGACGGTGGCCGTCATGCCCATGTAATGGGCGGTGGCCTCCTTGATGACGTCGGAGCCGCGGCTGAGCTGGGCGCCGCGGAGGATGTTGCCGCCGCCGACCACGATGGCGACCTCGACCCCGAGCGAGGCGACGCGGGAGACCTGGCGGGCGATCCGGCTGACCTCCTCGACGCTGATGCCCCCCTCGCCGGGGCGGCAGAAGCTCTCGCCGGAGAGCTTCAGGAGGATGCGACGGAAGGCGGGCGAGCCGGTCGGGGCGGGTTCCATGTCGTGGTCCTTGGTCGCGGTTCGGGGCGACTCGGCGGTCCGGCCGTCGGGCCGAGGGGCCGCGCCGGGCGTCGGCCGAGGCCGCCCGGCGCGAGGGGGGGTCGGCTCAGCGCTCCTCGCCGACGACGAAGCGGGCGAAGCGGGCGACGGCGATGTTCTCGCCGGTGCGGGCATTGACCCCGGTGATGACGTCCTTGACGCTCTTGGAGTCGTCGCGGATGAACGGCTGCTCCATCAGCACCGACTCGGCGTACCAGGCGTCGAGCTTGCCGGTGGCGATCTTCTCCTGGATGGCCTCCGGCTTGTCGGCGACCTGGCTGATGAAGATCCGCCTCTGCTCCTCGACGGCCTCCGCCGGCACGTCCTCGCGGCGGACGAACTTCGGGTTCGACGCCATGACGTGCAGGGCCAGGTCCTTGGCGAGCTGCTTGAACTCGTCGTTGCGGGCGACGAAGTCGGTCTCGCAGTTCAGCTCGATCAGGACGCCCGACTTGGCGTCGTGGTGGATGTACACCTCGACGCGGCCGGCCTTGGCGGCGCGGCCGGCGCGCAGCTCGGCCTGCTTGAGCCCGCGCTCCTTGGCGAGGGTCTCGGCCTTGGCCAGGTCGCCGCCGGCCTCCGTCAGGAGCTTCTTGCACTCCATCAGGCCCAGCCCGGTCTTCTTGCGGAACTCGTTGACGACCTGAGCCGTGATCTCGGCCATCGAATGTCTCTCCCTGGGGCTTCCGGCGCGGAAGCGGTATGTGTGCGACGTTGGATCGATGTAAGGGTGGGGTTCCGGGGGGCCCCGGCGTGCGACGACCCGGCCGCGCCTGGCGCGGCCGGGTCGATCCGAGCGGGCCGTGGGTCAGGCGTTCTCGGAGTCCGAGGCGGGGGCCTCGGCGGCCGGCGCGTCCGGGGCCTCGACGGTCGGGGCCTGCGAGGCGGGGGCGTCGGGCGCGACGCCGGCCTCCTCGGGGGAGGTGATGATGGGCTGGGCCGGGGCGTTCTCGGCGATCGGCGAGACCTCGGCGGCGGCGGCCGGCGGCGTGTCGACGGTCGCGACCGAGGCGGCCTCGGCGGCGGCGGCCGGGGTCGGGTTGGCGGCGGGCGGGGCCGGGGCCGCGGCGGGGGCCGGGCCGGGCTGGGGGCGATTGCCGCCCATGCGGAGGCCGTCCCGCGGGCCGCCGGGGCCGCGACGATCACGGCCGCCGGGGCCGCGACGGTCGGGACGCCCGGGGATGCGGTCGTCGCGCTCGACCGGCGGCGGCTCGTCCGGGGCGATGGCCTTGCCGTCGATGATCGAGTCGGTCAGCCGCTTGATCACCAGCTCGATCGACCGCATGCTGTCGTCGTTGCCCGGGATCGGCAGGTCGACCGAGTCCGGGTCGCAGTCGGTGTCCAGCAGGGCGACGACCTTGATGCCCAGCTTGCGCGCCTCGGCCACCGCGATGTGCTCGCGACGGGGGTCGATCACCAGCAGGGCCTCGGGCAGCCGGGTCATGTTCCGGATGCCGCTCAGGTTGCGCTCGATCTTCTTGCGCTCGCGGGTGAGCGTGGAGATCATCTTCTTGGAGTAGCTCGCGGCCATCTCGCCGTCGAGGGTCTGCTCCAGCTCCTCCAGCCGCTCAAGCCGGCTGCGGATGGTCCGGAAGTTCGTCAGCGTGCCGCCCAGCCAGCGCTCGGTGACGTAGGGCATGCCGCTGCGGGCGCATTCCTCGGCGATCGTCTCCGACGCCTGGCGCTTGGTCCCGACGAACAGGATCAGGCCGTTCTGCGAGGCGACCCTGTGGAAGTACTTGGTGGCGCGCAGCAGGCCGCGGACCGTTTCCTTCAGGTCGATGATGTGGATCAGGTTGCGCTTGCCGTAGATGTACGGCTTCATCTTGGGGTTCCAGCGGCTGGCCCTGTGGCCGAAATGCACGCCGGCGTCGATCAGATCCTTGACGACCAGTGCCACGTATCCCACCTCTCTCGACGACATACCAGATCCGGCCGAGGTCCCCGGGCGAAGCGCCCAGGGCGGCCTTGCGAGGGTCCGACACGAATGGAATCGGACGCAAAACGAGCACAGGCCGTGCTTTCCACGCCACCAGGAGCCCGCGTCGGGTGTCATCCCACGGGGGGATGATCGCCGCTCGACGGGCTCGGCGGCGGTCTCGCGGACGGCCGTGCTTCGCCCCTTCTCGTAGGGGAGTCCCAGTTTATCGGCCGCCTGGCCCCGCGTCAAACCCGCCGACGCGGGATGGAGCCGCCCGGATTCCGCGAGGGTTCGGCCCCGGCCGGAATTATGAGACCCGGGGGAACGCGATTGGTGAGGAGCCCCCCCTCTCCAGCAAGACAGACCGCGCGGCGATCGAATGACGTGGACGAAGAACGGGACACCCGGGGAGTCGGCCACTGTATCGTCTGGCCCACCCGCCCTGCCCCTCTGTCCACATTTTCCTCGCCGGGGGATGAAAGCTCGACAGTCCGGCTATTTCCACCATCCGACCCCCTGCCCCGGCCCGGTCCCGCCTGGAGCCTGGCATGCTCGGATGGACAGGAAGTGGGACGACTGGGAGGTTGGTTCCGGTTGACGGGGGGGGCGATCGCGGGGATACTCCGCCCGGCCCATGACCCGAATTCGGGTCGGCGCGGGCCGACGGCCGACGGATCGACCGCTCCTTCAGCAGGACATGGACGTCATGCGCCAGGTTCTTCGGACGACCCTCGTTCTCCTCGCGGCGGCGACGTCGAGCGCGCTGGCCGACGATTCCGCGCCGCTCGCCCAGGCGCGGCTGAAGGTCGCGGCAAAAGAGCTGAAGGCCGCCGCGACCCTGCTCGAAGACGCCCTGGCCGCGACGCCCCCCCCCGCCGCCGCCGACCGCAAGGCGATGGTCGATCTCCTGAAGGAGACCTATCGCGGCCTCGCCCAGGAGGCCAGGGCCGCGGGCTCCGACCGCGCCGCCGCCTCCTACGAGGACGACCTCGCGATCCTGGAGAACTCCTCCCCGGCCCCCTCGGCGCCGCCACCGGCGCCCGCTCCGGCCGAGGCCCCCGCGCCGACGCCCCCCCCCGAGGCGGCCCCGGCCCCGACACCTCCCGCCGAGGCGCCGCCGCCGACGCCCCCCGCCGAGCCCAAGCCCGATCCGACGCCCCCGCCGGCCGACGCCGCCCCCGCGCCGACGCCGCCCGCCGAGCCGGAGCCCCAGGCGCCGGAAGCGGACAAGCCGCTGGAGCTTCCGCTCGTGGGCCCGACGCCGAAGTCGGTCGATAAAGGCCCCCGGACGCCCGTGCATCGGTCGAGCGACCCCGCCGTCGACCGGGCCGCCGTCGTGGACGTCCCCGACCCCGCGCCCGCCGCGCCCGCCGAGCCCGATGAACTCGCCCAGGCCGACGCCTTCTTCAAGGCCAGGAAATATGACGAGGCGGGCAAGTTGTACGCGGCGCTCGCCCGCAAGGGGCGTCTGCCAACGGTCCGGAACAAGGTATGGGCCTACTGCCGCTGGTCCGCCATCGTCTCCCGGATCAACGCCGGCCCCGCCTCCAAGGCCGAATGGGACCTGATCGAGCGCGAGATCCAGAGCGTCGAGCGCCTGACCCCCGACCACTGGTTCGTCGACTACCTCAAGGATCTCGTCACCGACGCCCGCGCCGGCAAGCGGCCCATCCCCAAGGGCTCCGGCGCCGGCCCCGGCCTGGCCTCGATCCGAGGGGCCGAGCCCGAGGAGGAGCACGAGGCCGCCCCCGCCCCTCGCCCGCGGGTCGACCCCAGGGCGCGACAGGCCCGCGCGGGCGCGCTGGACCTCCCCGCCGGCGGCGACGACCTGCCCCCCCCCTCGCCCACGCCCCCCGTCGAGCAGTTCGCGCCGGCGCTCGACTCGCCCGAAGCCCCGGCGCCGGCCGCCGCGCCGGTCTCGTGGGAGGTGCACGAGACGGAGAGCTTCCGCGTCTTCCACGTCGACCCGGCGCTCGCCCAGCAGGCGGCCGAAGTCGCCGAGACCGTCCGGGCCGCCCAGGGCAAGCGCTGGGGGAGCCCCGAGACGAAGGCGGCGTGGGCGCCGAAGTGCGACATCTACCTCTATCCCACCCCGGCCGACTTCGCCCGCATGACCGGGCAGCCGGAGACCTCGCCGGGATTCTCGACGATGGGCATCGGCGGCGGGAAGGTCGTCGCCCGCCGCGTGAACCTCCGCGCCGACCACCCGCAGTTGCTCGCCGCCGTGCTCCCCCACGAGGTCACGCACGTCGTCCTGGCCGACGTCTTCCCCGACCAGCAGGTCCCGCGCTGGGCCGACGAAGGGATGGCCGTGCTGGCCGAGCCGCTCGCCGAGCAGGCCGGCCGATGCTCCGAGCTTGGCGCCCCGCTGGCCGAGGGCCGCGTCTTCCCGCTCGAAACCCTGATGACCACGGACTACCCCGAGGCCCAGGACTGGAACCTCTATTACGCCCAGAGCGTCTCGCTCACCCGGTTCCTGATGGCCCAGGGGACCCCCGCCCAGTTCGTCGCGTTCATCAAGGACGCCCAGCAGCGCGGGCCCGACACGGCCCTGCGAGCGACCTACCGCATCGCCGGGTTCAAGGATTTGGAAACCCGATGGACCGACCACGCCCGCCGCGAGGCCGACCGCCTCGCCGCCGCGGCCGAGGCCCCCGACACCGCCACGCGCTGACCGCCCACGTCACTTCGCGCCGGGCCAGTCCAGGTGCTCGCGTAGGAACCGGAACGTCCCCTTCCCGTTGATCGTGTGGGGGCCGTCGAAGACCTCCATCTCGCAGCGGTCCCCGATCTTCAATCGGGCGTCGTACAGGTTGAACACCTTGGCGAACTCATAGGCCACCGCCTCGTCGGGCGCCACGGTGTCGAAGTGCCCGCGCTCGACCATGAAGGGCCGGGGCGCGATCATCGCGGCCATCTCCGCGTAGTTGAACGTGCTCCCGAGGTCGAACTCGAAGATCTCGTACTCGCCGGTGCGGACGTAGCTATAAGGGCTTAGCGTCGACGCGTTCTTCCAGACCCAGTCGTTGAAGTCGGCCGAGCAGATCGACAGGCGGTAGGCGTCCACCAGCGGCGGGATCCGCATGGCCGATTTCCCGCCGTAGCTCAGCCCGTAGAAGCCGATCCGATCGGGATCGACCTGGTCCAGCGTCTTGAGCCAGTCGGTGATCCGGCGGTGCTGCGGCACGATCAGCGAGAACAGCGTCTTGCCCAGCGGGTTCGCCTTGCGCTGGAGGACGCGGAAACGGTCCTCGAATATGTAGAGGTTCTGCGGCGCGAACGTGATGAAGCCTTCCTCGGCCAGCCGGACCGCGAACCTGTGGTACGACGGGTTCTCCACGTTGGGGTCGGCTAGGTCCGAAGGCCGCCCCTCCAGCCCGTGCTGGCAGACGACCACCGGCCGCCGCTCCCCCTCGGCGATCCCCTTCGGCATCAGCAAGATCCCGGTCGCGAAGACGTCGGGGAAGACGTCCATCACCACCTCGTACCCCGCGAAGCCCGGCTCGTCGAAGATCTGTCGCGAACGGACTTCGGGCGGGATCATCTCGTCGTCGAAGCGGCCGATGATGTCGGTCGCGAACCGCTCGCGATAGGGCTCGATCGATCTCCGATAGGCGTCCAACGAACTCGTGTCGAGCCCCTTCATGAACTCCCGGCGGACGTCCGGCCCTTCGAGGATGAGCCGCTGGGTGTGGCGGTCGATCTCGCGGAGCTGCCGCGCCTGGCGGGCGGCGAGGGCGCCGTCCGGGAGCGGCGGGGCCTGGAGCGGGGCGCCGACGGGCGCCAGCCTCGCCCCCAGCGCGCCGAGGAACAAGGCCGTCGCGGCGTCGGTGCCGAACGGGCCGCGACCATCGCCCCCGGAGTCGACGAGCGTGGGACGCGCCACCTCGCCGAGATTCGCCGACAGCCGCGTCGCGCGCGCGACCTCGGCCCGGACGGTGTCCAGGCGCGGCGTCTCCAGCCGGCCCGGCGCCCCCCCCTGGCCCGGGGCGAAGGTGAACTCGGGGCCGGCGGCCGCCTCGACGATCAGCCGGCGCGGGGCGATCATCGAGGCGATCTCGGCGTCGCCGAAGCGTTCCAGGAGCCCGAAGACGTTGCGGTCGAGCGGCTGCCGCCAGACGTCGTTCCGGTCGTCGAAGTAGCCGCTCACGCAGGCGACGGCAATCCTCGGGTCGAGCGCCGCGGCGTACAACGCCGCGGCCCCCCCCTCGCCGTGGCCGAACACGCCCACGCGGAGGCCATCGGCGACCAGGCGGTCGACGGCCGCCATCACCTTCTGGACCTCGTAGCCCATCAGCGTCCTCCCCATGACGAACGCGGGACGATGGAGGTACTCGCGCGACGTCATCGTCGCGCCCCCCATGCGCGGGGCGACCGTCCGGTCGATCAGCACGGGGACGATCACGCGCAGGCCAGCCTCGGCCAGCCGCCGCGCGACCTGTCGCTCCGGGGGGATGCCGGGGGCGATCCCGGCGAACTGCTCGGGCGTCTGGTCGGCGTCGGGGATCACCACGGCCGCGGCGACGGGCGGCGCGTCACCCGCCGGGAGGAGTTCCAGCCCCTCCCCCGTCACGTCGCCGAACGCGGCCCAGCGCACGGATCGGACCGTAATGCCCTCGCCGCTGTAAGAGGCATGGTTGTCCGAGATAACCACCTCCATCGGGGTCGATGCGTCGCGGGGATCGCGGACGCCCAGGATGTGGGCCAGCCGGGCGCGCTGGGGCTCGATCGACTTCGCGTATGCCTCGGCCGACGAGAGGTCGCGAGCCCAGTGCATCTCTCGCCCCGCCATCGACTCTCTCAGCTTGCGGTCGAGGAAGCGGTCGGCCCCGTCGACGAGCAAGGAGGCCAGGTCGCCGGGGATCTCCAGAGCCCGAGTGCCGGGGAGCGGCGGGCCGACGGTCCGGTAGTCCGGAGCCGGGGATTCCGCCATCGCGGGCGCGACGGCCCCGGCCAGCAGGATCGCGGAGAGGACGCGGGGGACGATTCGCGGTCGGCGCATGGCGGCGGGCTCCCTGGCGAGTGACCCGCGCAGGGTACCGCGGCGGCGGGGCGTCCGCCAGCGTCAGGCGCCGGCCATCTCGCGCGCCAGGCGGTCGCGCTCGTCGTCCGGGATCGGCTTGCGGCGTTCCGCGATCAGAGCGCCGTCGGCGTCCACGCGGACGAGCCACGACGGGCCCATCGGCGCGAGGTCGAGGGCCGCGGGCGCGAGGGAGGCGCGGAGGCGGCCCCAGGCGGGCGACTCACCGGGCGCGAGGATCGACACGACGCGCCATCGCCCGTCCTCGGCGAGCGCCAGGGCGTCGCACGAGCCGAGGACCGCCGGCGCGCCGGGGAGCGTCCAGGGTTCGCCCGGTCGGATCTCGCGCGAGCGCCGGAGCGCGGCGAAGAAATCGCCGGCGACCCAGGCGCGGAGCCAGGCGACGGCGTCGGCCCGCAACGAGGCCCCGGCCGCCGGCGTCTGCCGCGCGGCCAGCCGACGCGTCACCTTCTCCGGGTCGGCCCCGGCGATCAACTCCGCGTCGAACGCCGAGGCGCGGATCAGCGCGGCCAGCCGGGCCGTCCGGGTCTCCTCGCGGAGCGGGGCCTCAAGGTCGAGCAGGCGAGGCGCGGCGGGCGGGAGGACGGGCGGGCGGCCTTCGAGCGGCTCGGCCTCGATCGCGGCGACGATCTCCGGCAGGCGGGGACGGCGGCGCTGGTCGACCCGCTTCTCGCTCGCGGGGATCGCGGCGACGTCCACGACGTCGCCCTCGGGGCACGGCCAGCCTTCGGGAAGATCGGCCGTGCAGCGGCCGGTGAGGCCGTCGAACCGCTCCCACAGCAGGTTGAGCGCGGGGGAAAGCTTGGCGACCGACGCGGCGACCTCCGGCAAGGGAGTGGCGAACGCGGACGAGAGGACCAGATCGTCTCGCGCCCTGGTAGCGGCGACGTAAAATAGCCGCAACGCCTCCTCGCGTTCCTCGCGCTCGTCGATCGCCTGGAACGCCCGCCAGCCCAGGGACTCCCCCGCGCCGGGGCGGTCGTCGGGCTCGGCCGGCGCGGGGCGGGGCTTGAGGACCAGGCCCAGCTCGCGGTCGAAGCCCATCGGGTCGGTCTTCGGGCCGGTGTCG
This sequence comes from Paludisphaera sp., assembly GCF_037189885.1. Taxonomy (NCBI): domain Bacteria; kingdom Pseudomonadati; phylum Planctomycetota; class Planctomycetia; order Isosphaerales; family Isosphaeraceae; genus Paludisphaera; species Paludisphaera sp. The sequence continues at coordinate 48,437 of NZ_JBBCIR010000013.1, read as the reverse complement.
CGGTCCAGGTCGGGGAGGATGACGATCGGGAACTCCAGGCCCTTCGCCTGGTGGACGGTCATGATGCGGACGCTGGGGCTGTCCTCGTCGGTGGTCGCCGCCTGCTCCTCGCGCGGGGGGTCGTCGGCGAAGGCCCGCAGGCGGCCGACGAAGTCGGCCAGGCCGAAGCCGCCGCGGCGGTCGAACTCCCGCGCCGTCTCGATCAGCTTGCGGACGTTGGCGAGCTTCCGCTCGCCCAGGAACTCGCACGTCAGCGCCGCGGCGAAGCCCGTCTCGTCGACCGCGCGCGACAGCAGTTCGGCCATCGGGACGCGGTCCTTCATCGCGCGCAGGCGATCCAGCATGTCGCGGGCGCGGGCGGCCAGGTCTCGATCGCGGTCGGACAGGCCGTCGACGCCCGCCGCGGCTTCCAGGCCGCGAGCCAGCCCGCCGGCGCGCGACAGCCAGAAGAGGGCCTCGTCGCTCAGGGCGAAGAACGGCCCGCGCAGGCAGCCGGCCAGGGCCACGTCGTCCAGCGGATCCTCGACGACCGAGAGCAGGTTGACGACGTCCAAAATCTCCTGCCGCGAGTAGAACGCCGACCCGCCGATGGTGTGGTACTCGAACCCCTGATCGGCCAGGGCTTGTTCATAGGGCCATACGTCGGTCATCGCCCGGAGCAGGACGGCCACGTCACCGGCGTGGGCGGGGCGCGGCCGGCGGGTGCCACGGTCGACGATCGTCCAGCCGGCGTCGAGCCGGTGGCGCAGCCAGCGGGCCAGCGCGTCGGCCTCGCGTACCCGGCACTCCTGGGCGGTCGGCTTCGCGGGCTTCTCGTCCCCCTCGGGCTCGTCGGGGGGGACCCAGAAGAAGTGGACCGCCGGCCCCTCGGCGTGGTCGAGGCGGCGCGGGGCGAGCCGGACGGCGGCCGGGTCGGGGGCGGCGCCGGGCTCGGCGAACGAGTCGGCGAAGAGGGCGTTGACGAAATCGATGACGCGGGGGACCGTGCGGAAGTTCTCCGAGAGCCGCAGCCGGCCGTGCTCGTGGAACTCCTCGCGCCAGCGGCCGAAGATGGCCGGCTCGGCGCCCCGGAAGCGGTAGATCGACTGCTTGGCGTCGCCCACGACGAACATCCGGCCGTCGCGGAAGCCGTCGCGCGCCAGCAGCCGGAGGACGTCCGACTGCACCTCGTCGGTGTCCTGGAACTCGTCGACCAGGACGAAGTCGATCGAGGTCGGCTCGACCTCCGCCGGATCCTCGTCGGGCTCGCCGATGGGGGCGGCGAGGTCGCGGAAGGCGTCGCGGGTCAGGACGATCAGGTCGGCGAAGTCGAGGCCCCGCCGGCGCGCCTTGAGGCGGTCGTACTCCTCGCGGGCGGCGCGGGCGACGCGGGCGAACCGCGCGGTCTCCGCGGCCGATTCCAGCGTGACGGCCTCGTCCCAGGCGAGCCGGCCGCGGACCTTCTCCACATCCTTGCGGACGGTCTCGAAGGCGGCCTTCACGCGCTCCTTCACGTCGGCGTCGGGCCAGTCGTTCTTGCCGCGGATGGAGGTGATCCGGGCGACCTTGTGGAGGTTGTCGAGGTCGGCGTCGCGGCCGCGGGCCTCCACGTCGTCCATCGCCATGAGGACCTCGGCCCGGAGCGACGCCAGCTTGGGGCCCACGTCGAGGAGCGGCGCCAGCACGCGCCGGCAGGCGCGCAGGCTGGGGCCGAGTCGGGCGAGCGTGGCGGGGCGGGCGCGGCGGGACCAGGCCTCTTCCCAGCGGGCGACGATCTGGGGGGGCTCCAGGTCGCACAGCGGCTCGATCTCGTCGGCCGTCCGGCTGGCGAGGACCTTTTCGAGCATCCGGCGGACGACGCGCAGCGTGTGCGGGAGGGCGAGCGAGGTGATGTCGGGGTCGACCTGGGCGAGGAGGCGGCGGATCGCCGCGCCGGCGGCCTGCTCGCGTAGCGCGCCGGCGACCACGTCGTCGAGGACGGCGAACTCGGGGTCAACGCCCAGCTCGACCGCCCTGCCCCGCAGCGCCCGGCCGCAGAACTCGTGGAACGTGCCGATCGGCGCCGCCTCCAGGGCGCGGAGGACGATGGCCCACCAGGCCGGGTCGGACCCGGCGGCGAGCCTGGCGCGGCAACGGTGGCGGATGCGCTCGCGCAGCTCGCGCGCCGCCTTGTCGGTGAAGGTCATCACGGCGAGCGACCGCAGCGCGCGGCCCTGGCCGCCGTCGATCTCGGCGAGGAACCGCTCGGTCAGGACGGTGGTCTTGCCGCAGCCCGCGCCGGCGGCCAGGGCGATGCTGGCCCCCTTCGGCTCCAGCGGGCCGCGCTGCTCGTCGGTGAGGGAGACGCGGTCGTCGCTCATGGCGCGGTCGCCCCGACGCTCGCGGCGCCGACGCGGCCGCGAGCCGCGTCGAGCTTGCCCGCGAGACGCACCTGCCGGACGCGACAGGCGGCGCGATAGTCGCAGTATTTCTCGCAGCCCTCGTGGCGCGGTGCGATCGGGAACGCCCCCCCCTGGATGGAGTCGATCACGGCGAAGACGCGCTCGCGCAGCTCGTCGCGGACGCGCGCCCACTCCGGGAAGGCGATGGGCCTGTAGCCCTTCTCCTTGAGGCCCCAGTAGCCGACGTCCATCAGCTCGCCCCGGCCGTCGCCGTACAGGATCTCCTCCAGGGCCATCGCGTAGAGCGGGAGCTGGATCATCTGATACTCGGTCACGTCCTTGCCGCTGGGGGGCGTGCCGCTCTTGTAGTCGAGGACGCGGAAGCGGGGGGTCGGTTGCGACTCGATGACGTCGACGCGGTCGACGCGGCCGCTGAGCTTCATGACCCGGTCGCCGTGGCGCAGCTCGTAGGGCTCGGGATGGTCAAGGCCCGGTTCGCCGAAGCCGAACTCGAAGTGCGTGGGCGTCGGCGAGCCGGGGGCGTCGGCGTGGTACTCCGCCCGCTGGCGGGCGTAGAGGGCGACGACGCGGGCGACCTGGCCCCGCTCGATGACGCGGAGGGCGGCCCCCACGTCGCCCAGCCCGTCCTCGTCGGGGGGGAGCGCCTCGTCGATGGCCTGGGCCAGCAGGACCTCGTCGGGGATGGACGGGTCGACCTCGGCGCGACGCTTCTCGAACTTCTCCAGGATGTCGTGCAGGATGCTGCCCCGCGCGGTGTAGTCCTCGTCCAGTTCGTCGCGGTCGGGGATCGGCTCCAGCTTCAGGACGTGCCGGCAGAAGAACTGGAACGGGCAGTTCAGGTAGGTCTCCAGCTGGCTGGGGCTGAAGACGTGCCGGCCCGGGTCGAACAGGTCGGCCAGCGGGCCGAGCGCGCGCGAATCCTCCAACAGCCCTTCGAACGGCCCGAACGGCGTCCCGGCGCGACGACGGTCCAGCGCCACGATCGCCGCGGCGGCGCCGTCGAGGGCGCGGCGGTGGGATGGGTCTCGCGCGAGCGCCCGGAGGCGGCCGAGCCGGCCCGATTCGGCGGCGCGGGCGACGGCCAGCACGCGGGCGTCGGCCGGCGCGATCGCCAGGTCGTCGCGGTCGATCAGGGCGGGGTGGAACCGGGCGTGGGCGACGTGGCACGCGGACGCGGCGTCCGGGGCGAGCGCGCCCAGCAGGTCGTCCAGGAACCCGGCGCGGAGCAAGGGTTGCCCCTTCGCGTCGGTCGTGGGGTAGAAGAGGCTCGCGCCGCGGTCGGCGGCGCCCAGCACGCGGGCGAACCGCAGGGCCTCGGCCGAATACGCCCGCCGCGCCTCGTCGTCGGGGGCCTCGCCGGGGCGGAGCGCGAGGAACCGACGCACGGACGGGCGACGCGGGAAGCTCCCCTCCCCCAGCCCGATCACGAGGAGATGCCAGGCGCGGACACCCTCGATCTCGTCGACCGACGCCGCGCGGATCGACCCCGGCGGCGCGGCGGCGCGCGGGCGGGGGGTCTCGGCCACCACGTCCGTCAGCTCCTCCACGAACGCTTCCCACGGCGCGGCGATCGCCCCCCGGCCGAGACGCTCGAAGATCTCGGCGCGGTCGTCGAGCGCGTCCCAGAGGGTTTCCAGAGCGCAAGGATCGTCGCGGCCGATCCCCAGCGATTCCACCGCGCGGCGGAAGCCGGCGACGTGCTCGGCCCACGGGCGGGGGCGATCCAGGGGGCCGATCGTCCCGATCAGCATCTCCATGATCGGGTAGGCGCGGCTCGCCCGCGCCACCTTCTCCTGGCGTCGCCGGGTCTCGGCCTCGTTCGCCCCTTCCTCGGACCGAGAGATGGCGCGGGCCAGGGCCTTGAGGATCTGGTCCTTGCCGCGGAAGACCGGCAGGTCGCGGAGCGTCGACGCGGTCTCGCAGAGCGCCATGCGGTCGACGCCCCGCCAGGGGGGCCGGACCTGGCCGTTGCGGAGGAGGTGGACGACCTCCTCGACCTCCCAGTCCTCCAGCGGCATCCGCGCCGCCCGGAGCGCCGCGGCGATGGCCGGGTCGCGGTCGAGGGGCTCGGGAGCGGCGTCGGCGACGGGGACGCCGGCGGCGCGCATCGCCTCCAACGCGGCGTCGGACTGGTCGTCGCGGCTCGGGAACACGAGCAGGATTTCGTCGGGGGGCGTGCCGGCGTCCAGCAGCGCCTTCGCCTCGCGCGCGACCATCCGGCCCAGGTCCATCCCGGCCGGGCCGCCTCGGATGGAAAGGCCCTCGGCGTCGTCGACGCGGTCCCCCGGCGGGCCGAACAGCCGGTCGTCGAGCGCGCGCAGGCCGGCGGGGCGGTCGGGGGTCGAGGGGAGGCGGGCCTCGGCCAGCCCCAGTTCCAGCAGGCGATCCCGCACGGACGACGTGGCGAGGAACAGGTCGGCGCGGGCGGGGTCGTCGACGTGGCAGAGGGTCGCGTCGACCGAGACGGGGCGCTCCAGGGCGTCGCGCAAGACGCGCCATCGGCCGGGGGTCCGGCCGTCAAAGTCGAGGAAGACGAGTTGGTCGGCGTCGGCCCAGGCGCGCGGGTCGTCGCGGATCGTCAGCGAGGCCCAGACGGCCAGCCCGGCCTCGTCCTCGGCGCCGAGGGTCGCGAGGAGGCGTCGATAGCGGCGATACGTCGAGCGCTCGGCGGCGGCGATCGTCTCGTCGCCCTCGGGCTCGCCCGCGCGCCAGTCGGGGTCGCGGTGCCGCTCGGCGGCGGTCCAGTCGGCGAACCGACGACGGAGGCGGCGGCGATAGCCGACCTGCGTCGCCTGGACGGCGAGCGGCCCGCGACGGCCGCCGGCGGTCTCGTCGCGCAGGGCGTGGTCGAAGACGGCCGTCGCCGCCGACTCGGACAGCAGCGTCGGGGCCTTGTCGGCCCGCGCGGCCGTCCGACGCCAGAGGTCGTCCCAGCAAAGGACGCGCGGGGCGACGCGCGACGCGGTCAGCGCCAGGTCGCGGGCGATCCGGTCACGGGCGAGGGGCGTCGGGACGATCCAGGTCGTCCCCCGGGGCGAGGGGTCCACTCGCGGCGGGCACGTCGGCGCCGGAGCGCCAGGCGGGCCCGTCCAGAGCGTTCGGCGAGCCCGATCCGTCACTCCCGCCCCCCTTCGCCGTCACCAACGCCAGCACCAGGACCGCGAGGCCCACCAAGTATACAGAAAAATACCACAGCTTCCCGGATCGCACAACTCGGATCAGCCACAGGATGGCCACGTAGCCGACCATCCCGGCGAGGACCGTGGCGACCAGGGTCTGCGCCACGCGCTCCGGGGTGAGGCCCAGCCGCGACGGATCCTCGATCGCGCCCTTCATCTCGTGGGCGACGGCCCCGAGCACGGCGGGGACGGCGATCATCAGGCTGAACCGGACGGCCCAGACGCGCGAGAGGCCCAGCAGGAGGGCGGCGACGATCGTGGTCCCGCTCCGGCTGACCCCGGGGAGGGGAGCCAGCATCTGCGCCGAGCCGATCACCAGGGCGTCCAGCCAGGTCGTCTCCGACGGCCCCCGGCCGTGGCCGTCCGGGCCTCGCGTCTTCAAGGAGACCAGCGCGAGCGCCGCGGCCGAGATCAGGAAGCCGATCGGCGCGGCGACCTGGCTCTCGAACAGGCCGTCGACCCAATCCTTGAGGAAGAGGGCGAACGGGACGAGCGGCAGCGTCGCCACCAGGGCGAGGCCCAGCACGCGGGCGACCATCGGCCGGCGGAAGTCCGGGCCGACCTCCGGATCGTCGGTCAGCAGCCCGCGGATCCCCAGCCGGACCGGGCCGCGATAGTGATACAGGATGGCGCAGGTGGTCCCCAGGTGGAGCATGATGTCGAAGAACAGGTTCTCCGCGCCCGACCGGCCGGAGCCGGTGAGCCAGGCGAAGAGCTGCTGAAAGACCAGGAGGTGGCCATCGCTGGAGACCGGGAGGAATTCGGTCACGCCCTGAACCACGCCCAGGGTCAGGGCTTCGATCCATTCCATCAACATGCGGCGCGATCCCGATCGTTCAGGCGGAGGTGGGGGCGGTCAGCGGCCGCGCGCGGCCTCGCGGCGGAGGGCCGGGCCGGCGACCCAGAAGTAGGCGGCGCCGCTATAGATGGTGAGCGCCACGGCGGCCCAGATTAGGGCGTCGCGGACGGCCGTCAGTCCCGGGTAAGCGTCGCCCAGCCAGAGGACGAGCAGGACGGCCGAGATCGAGACGCACTGGAACGTGGTCTTCAGCTTGCCGGCCATCTTCGCGCCGAACGCCTGGCCCTTCCCCTCCAGCAAGCTGCGCAGGGCCTGGATGAGCAGCTCGCGGACGACGATCGTCGCGACCATCCAGGGATGGACGCCGGTGCCGGGGATCGCGGCCAGGTAGATGAAGACGGCGCAGGTGATGACCTTGTCGACGAGGGGGTCGAGCTGCCGCCCCAGCGCGGTGTGCTGGTCGAGCAGGCGGGCGAAGTAGCCGTCGAGCCAGTCGGAGAAGGCCGCGACGACGAACAGGCCGAAGGCCCAGCCGTACCACCCCGCCGAGATCGCCGCGAGGATGACGGCGGTCATCACCAGGCGGGCGACGCTCAGGCTGTTGGGGACGTTCCAGAACCGGCCGGCGGGCCGCGCGGAGGCCTCGGCCGCTTCGTCCGCCTCGGCGGCGGGGGATTGGGTGGCCATCTTCGGACCTCTCCTTACATCCCTTCGAGGATGGTCAGCGACGACCCCGGCCGCTTGCGGGGGCGGGGCCGCGCCCGCCTGCGCCGCGACGGCAGGGCCGACGAGCGGGCGACGAAGTCGTAGCCCTCGGTCGACAGGATCTCGCAGGGGACCACGTCGCCCGGCTGGAGTCCGGGGCCCTGGACGAGCACCACGCCGTCGACGTCCGGCGCGTCGGCGAAGGAGCGGCCGAGCCACAGGCCGTCCCCCCCGGACGGGGCGCGGCCGTCGATCAGGACGTCCAGCTCCCGGCCGATCAGGGTCCGGTTGAACGCCTCGGCGATCGGCCGCTGGATCCGCATGATCTCCTCGCGGCGGGCCTGCTTCACGTCGTCGGGCAGGTGGCCGGGGACCTTGGCGGCCGGGGTGTCGGGCTCCAGCGAGTAGGTGAAGGCCCCCAGGCGCTCGAACTTCCTCTCGGCGACGAAGTCGGCCATCTCGCGGAACTCGGCCTCGGTCTCGCCGGGGAAGCCGACGATGAACGTGGTGCGGAGGACGAGGTTCGGGATGTCCGCGCGCAGCCGGTCCAGGATCGCGACGGTCTCGTCGCGCGTGTGCCGGCGGTTCATGACCTTCAGCATCCGGTCGTTGATGTGCTGCAAGGGCATGTCGAGGTACGGGATGATGCGCTTCGCGCCGGCGATCGCCTCGTACAGCTCGTCGGTGAAGTGGCGCGGGTAGCAATAGAGGATGCGGATCCAGGTCAGCTCCTCGACCTTGTCCAGCTCGCGGAGCAGCTCGGCCAGGCGGGGCTCGCCGTAGAGGTCCATGCCGTAGTAGGTCATGTCCTGGGCGACGAGGACCAGCTCGCGGACGCCGTCGGCGGCCAGCTCGCGGGCCTCCTCGACGACGCGCTCGATCGGCTTGGTGACGTGCTTGCCCCGCATGTAGGGGATCGCGCAGAAGGTGCAGAGCCGGTCGCACCCCTCCGAGACCTTCAGGTACGCCAGGTGCCGGGGGGTGATCCGCAGTCGCGCCCGGTCGTCCTGCGCGTCGACCGGGGCGGGGTTGAACAGCGTGCGCTGCTCGTGGAGGCCGCCGAGGATCCGGTCGGACACCTGGGCGATCTGCTCGCGACCGAAGACGCCGACGACCTGGTCGACCTCCGGGAACTCGTCCAGCAGCACGTCCTTCTGGCGCTCGGCCAGGCAGCCGGCGACGATGACCCCCTTGACTCGGCCGTCGCGCTTGCGGCCGAGCATCTCCTCGATCACCCCGCAGGACTCCTTGCGGGCGGCGTCGATGAACCCGCAGGTGTTCACGATGACCAGGTCGGAGTCCGCCCCCTCGGGCACCAGCGCGTATCCCGACTGCGCCAGCAGGCCGAGCATGCGCTCGGAGTCCACGGTGTTCTTGGAGCAGCCGAGGCTGACGAACGAGACGGTGCCTCGGACTCCGGTCTCGTCCTGGTCGATCTTGCTTTGGGGCGTCATGGGGCTCGCGGGTGTTCGATCCTGGGGCCGGGGCGCGCGGGCGCCGCGTCGGGGCGATCCCCCATTATATCCCCCGACCCCCCGGGCGTCGGCCCCCAATCCCGGAAGATTCCGCCCGCGAGCCCTCAGGGCGTCTCGGCCTTCGGCTTGAGGTGCTCGTCGAACCAGTCGGCGAGGATGGCGTTGTCCTTGACGAGTTCGGGCCAGCCGTGGGACGCGCCGGGCTTGACGACCAGCTTGGCCTCGACCCCGTTCTCCTTGAGCTTCGCGACGATGATCTCGGCCTGCTGGATCGGCACGAGCTTGTCGGCGTCGCCGTGGATGATGAGGGTCGGCGGGTCGTCGGCGGTGACGTGGGTGATCGGGCTGACCTGGCGGCCGATGGCGTCGCGCATCCCCGGGTCGACGGGCCGGTAGACCTTCGAATCCCCGTCGAGCGCCTTGAAGTCGAACGGGGCCTTGAAGCCCTGCAAAACGCCCTCGCCCAGGGCCCGCTCGCCGGGCTTGCCGTAATTGAAGAAGTCGGTCGGCGGGAAGAAGCACGCGACGGCCTGGACGCGGCTGGACGCGCGGTCGACCGGGTCCTTCGCCAGCGGGTTCCCGAGCGCCCCGGCGGTCCCCAGCATCAGCGACAGGTGCCCGCCGGCGGACGCCCCGGTCACGCCGATCCGGTCGGGATCGATCTTGTAATCGGAGGCGTGGTGGCGGACGTACCGCACGGCGCGGTTCACGTCCTCGACGGCCTCGGGGATCGTGAACCGGGGCTGGCTGCCGTGGACGACGGCGAAGACGGTGTAGCCGCGGTCCAGGAACTCGGCCACGTAGCCCGGGTTGATCGCCTCGTGCGCCGAGAACCAGCCGCCGCTGACCATCCAGACGATCGCCGCGCCGTTGGGCTCGCCCTTCGGCGTCAGCACGTCCATCGTCAGGGCCATGCCGTGCTTGCGGCCATAGACGACGTCCTCGGTCCGCGTGTAGTTCGCCGCCTCGTCGGCCGTCGCCGTCGGGCCGACGAGGAGAGCGAGGGGGGCCAGGGCGAGGAGGAACAGGGGCGTCTTTCGGATCATCGCGGGCTCGCTTTCGTGGGTCGCTGGGGTCGGATCACGAGGGTATGGGCAGCGGTCGGATGAGGACGTGGTCGACGCGGTTGGCGTCCATGTCGACGACTTCGAAGTGGAGGCCGAGATCGTCGAACCCCTCGCCCACGCTGGGGATGCGCCCGAGCCGGGTGACGACCAGGCCCCCCAGGGTGTCGAACTCGCCGGGCGGGGGGTCGGGGATCTGGAACAGATCGACCAGTTCGTCGACGGGGAATCGGCCGTCGAGCAGCCAGGAGCCGTCCGGGCGCTGGACGGCGCGGGGGGCGTCGGCCTCGTCGGGCTTCTCGGCGGTCGCCCCCAGGAGCGAGTCGCGTACGTCGTCCAGGCTGACGACGCCGACGACCGAGCCGAACTCGTCGAGGACGACCGCGGCGCCGGCCGGCGAGCGCTGGAGGACTTCCAGGACCTGCGGGCCGCGGGCCGCCTCGTAGATGAAGTCGGGCAGGACGAGGAGGCCCCGGAACCGCGCCGGCTGGCCGTCGGCGCCGCGGGCGAAGAGGTCCTTCATGCGGACCATGCCCAGGAGGTTGTCGAGCGTCTCGTCGCAGACCGGGAGGCTGGCGTGGGGGCTGAGGGCGACCTTGCGGGCGATCTCCTCCGGGGAGTCGTGGACGTCGAGCCAGACGACGCGGTCGCGCGGGGTCATCAGGGCGCGGGCGCGGCGCTCGCAGAAGCGGAACGATCGCAGGAAGATGGCGTGCTTGGTGGCGTCGAACGCGCCGGCCTCCACCCCCTCGCGCATCAGCTCGCGGACCTTGTGCTCGACCCCCGCCACCTTCTCCGGGGGCCGGGCGCCGAGCCGGCGCGCCAGCGCGGAGCCCAGCCGCTGCAGCGAGACGGCCGCCGGGGCCGCGAGCCTGGCCGCCGCGCCGAGCGTCCGGGAGAGCCGCGCGGCGTACCACTCCGGGCGGCCCGCCGCCAGGGCGCGCGGGACGGCCTCGGCCAGCACGGCCGCCGCCGCCGCGACGGCCACCGCCGCGCCCGCCGCCGGCAGCCGGGCGAGCGACCCGTCGTCCACGCCGACCGCCGTCCCCGCGACAACGCCGGCCATCACCACGGCGGCCGTCGCGGCGATCCGGGCCGCGGCCTTGGCCCCCTCGGGGCGGCGGACCAGCTCCAGCGCCCCCCTCGCCCCCGGCTCCCCCCTGGCGGCGCGCTCGCGAAGCCGGCCGGCCTCGGCCTTCTCCAACGCATGGGGGAGCAGCGAGCAGAGTCCGGCAATCGCGAGTAAGGCCAGGACCTCCAGCGCGAGCATCACGATCGACGTCATTCGGCGACCCGGGTCGTTCCCGGGGCGAGTCACGCGGCCATCCGTCGCGGATCGCCGCCGGCCCCGGCGTCGCCGATCATCTTAACCGGTCCCAAGCCCGCCGTCGCTCCCGTCGCGGCGCCGGATTGTCGCCCCGGACGCCCTCCGAGAAAATTCCGAGAAACCTGAAATCCCGCGCATGCCAACGTTGAGCATATGGGGGATCGAGTCGGTCGTTCCTTGACATCCCGGAAGCAGTTGAATCAACGGACGACGGCCCGGCGCGAATCGGCACTGGTGCCGGACGCCCGCGCCGCGACAAATCCACGAGGGTCCCCGGCCCGATGTCCGTCCACCCCCGCGTCGGGAGGAGGCTCCGCGTGTCACGCTCGGCGGGCGAAAACCACTTCGACAACGACGAACGAAGCCAACTCACCCTTCCTTTAAACCAATATTATATAGAATCTTGCATCGAATTCCGTAAGACGCCGGCGCGCGAACGAAGCCAACTTTCAAGGCGCGAGCCGAGCGGGCTGATCGAAAGGCGAGATGGCCGGCGCAACCCATGGAACCGCGCCCGGCGGCGCGTTAGACTTCGAGGCGCGTCGGACGTGAACCGGGTCTCAACACGCGGGGAGTGTCGACCATGCTCCACATCTCCTGCCCGTCGTGCGGCGAACGGGGCAAGATACCGGCCAACCTGGTCGGGGCCCGGATCAAGTGCAAGAAGTGCAACAACGCCTTCCAGGTGACCGACCCCGCCAGGGCCCCGGTCGCGGTGGCCGCCCAGGCCGCGACGGCGACCTTCGAGGGGATCGCCGTCGAGGGACTCGACCCCGCCTCCTGGTCGCTCGCCCCCGATTCCTCCCACGTCGTCCCCACCATGCCCGCGCCCGACGCGACGCATGCCGCGGACTCGGCCCTCGAGCCCGCCCCACCCTCCGGCCCGACCCGGGAATACAAGCTGCTCACCTCGCGCGACAAATTCTTCGAGGGCAAGTTCGAACTCGGCCGCCTGGAGGAGGCCATCAACCACTACGCCCGCCAGGGATGGGCCGCCAAATCCATGTGCCTGCCCCACATCAAGAACTTCCAGGGGGCCATGCAGGAAGAAATCGTCGTCCTCCTGGAGCGATGACGCGGGTCGCGGGGATCGGACGGGACGTGGAATAAAAGCCGACGGCCGACTCCTTGACGATTTTCGACGATCCGTCGATAATTGCCGCATGAGCACGTTGACCCGGAAACAGCGCGAGATCCGCCAGCGCGAGGCGTATCTCCTTGACGTCGCCCGCAAGATGCTGATGGAGCACGGCTTCTCCGGCCTGAGCATGGACCGGCTGGCCGAGGCGACCGAGTATTCCAAGGGGACGGTGTACCAGCACTTCTCGACCAAGGAAGACCTGGTGGCGGCCCTGGCGGTGCAGAGCATCGAGTACCGCCGCGAGCTGTTCGAGCGGGCGTTGACCTTCGACGGGCGGCCGCGAGAGCGGATGTTCGCGATCGGGGTCGCGGACGAGGTCTTCAGCCGGCTGCACCCGCAGTATTACAAGGCCGAGATGGTCATCCGGCTGGCGAACCTCCAGGACCGCGCCGATGTCCAGAGGCGGAAGCTCCTCCAGCAGCGCGACCGCGACTGCGGCGGCTGGGTGCGCGAGATCGTCCAGGCGGCGGTGGCCGCGGGCGACCTGGAGCTGCGAGGCCCGTGGACGCCGGAAGGCCTCGCCTCGGCGATCTTCGCGATCGCCGTCGGGACGCACCTCGGGCTGATCCATTGCGAGCCGCTGTTCGAGGACGGGCCCGCCCTGAGCCCCAGCAGCCTGAAGCGCGAGAGCGTCAGCATGATGCTCGACGGCTTCGGCTGGCGCCCCCTGTACACCGAATGGGACTACGACGCGACGCGCGTCCGGGTGATGGAGAGCATCTTCCCGGACGAATGGGACCGCATCCAGGACGAGGGCTGAGCGTGCCGTCGCAACACACCGTCCATCCACAGTCCGCCCCGACCCGGGGAAGGGAGAACATGCGTACCGAACCCACCCCGGCGACCCGCGGGCCGCGACGCCTATTCCTGCCGACGATCGCGGCGGCCACCGCCGCGCTCTCCGGATGCGCCGCCGAGCCCGTCGAGATGCAGGCCCCCCCCCCGCCGGTCGTGGGGGTCGTGGTGTCCAGGAAGATGGACGTCCCGGTGATCGACGAGCCCAACGGCACCGTGGTCTCGCTGGAGCAGGTCACGCTCCGGGCCCGCGTCCGCGGCTTCATCACCGAGCGCCTCTTCGAGGAAGGGGCGACCGTCAAGAAGGGCGACCTGCTCTACGTCATCGACGAGGAGCCCTACCGCGTGGCGCTGGAGTCGGCCCGCGCGAAGGAGTCCGAGGCCGAGGCCGCCGTGCGTAAGGCCGAGGAGTCCAAGGTGCGGGAGACCTCCGCGGCCAAGCTGGCCCTGGACGTCGCCCAGCTCAACCTCAAGCGGATCGAGGAACGCCGCGCTCGCGTGCTCCTCAGCCGCAACGCCGGCAGCCAGGAGGACCTGGACCGCGCCGAGGCGGACCGCAAGCAGTTCGAGGCCCAGGTAGAGGCCGACCAGGCCGCGTACGAGCAGGCCCAGGCCGACTACGAGATCGGCATCCTCTCGGCCAAGGCCCAGCTCGAGGCGGCCCAGGCGGGCGTCCGCGACGCCGAGCTGAACCTGAGCTACTGCCGCATGACCGCCCCGATCGACGGCCGGATCGGCGTGGCGCTGGTGAAGGTCGGGAACCTCGTCGGGCCGGGGCCGGACGGGGGCTCGTTCACCGACCTGGCCACCATCCAGCAGCTCGACCCGATCGGCGTCGACATCCGCGTCAGCTCGCGCTACCTGAGCCGGGCGACCCAGCTCGTCCAGCAAGACACCCCCGTCGAGCTGACCCGGCCGGGGGCCGAGGGCATCGAGGAGCATCCCCAGAGCGGGCGGCTCTACTTCATCGACAACATGATCGACGAGACGACCTCGACGTTCCTGTCGCGGGCCCGCGTCCCGAACCCGGACGCCGTGCTGCTGCCGGGCGAATACGTCAAGCTGAAGATCGAGGTGGAGCAGCTCGAGGACGTCGTCGTGGTCCCGGCGCAGGCGGTCATGGAGACCGACAGGGGCCCCGTGGTGTACGTCACGGACAAGGACGGCAAGGTCGCGATCCAGTCGGTCAACGCGGGACTGACGACCTACCGCGGGATGCGCGTCCTCTTCGGCGGCCTGGATTCCGGCGTCCCGGTCATCGTGGAGGGGCTCCAGATGATCCGCCCCGGCATGCCCGTCACCGTCCAGCCGGCCACGCTCGCCCGCCCCGTCGAGACCCCCACCAAGGCCGAGCCCGGCCAGGCCGACGAGCCGGCCGCCGGGCCCGCGGCCGGGAAGGAGGCCGAGCCCGCCGCCAAGCCCCAGCCCGCCGAGGCGAAGCCCGACCCGGCCGCCGCGACCGAGGCCGAGACGGCCCCCGAGCCGTGACCCGCCGAAGCCGGTCGATGTCCCACGTCGTCGGAGGCGGCCCCCAACCCACGAGCGCACTCACATCATGGTGAATTTCTTCATAGTCCGGCCGATCTTCGCCACGGTCATCGCGATCCTGATGGTGCTGATCGGCGGCATCTGCGCCTTCCTGCTGCCGATCGCGCAATATCCGCCGATCGCGCCGCCGCAGGTGCAGATCACGACGACCTACACGGGGGCCGACGCGCTGAGCGTCGCCCGGACGGTCACCACGCCGATCGAGCAGCAGGTCAACGGCACGAAGGGGCTGCTGTACTTCAGCTCCGACAGCACGACCAACGGCATCTCGAACATCGTGGCGACGTTCGAGGTCGGCTACGACCAGGACATCGCCGCGGTCGACATCCAGAACAAGGTCCAGACGGCCAACGCCCAGCTCCCGCCGGAGGTGAAGCAGTACGGCGTCACGATCAAGAAGACGTCGACCGACATGGTCTGCGTCGTCAACCTGATCTCGCCGGACGGCCGCTACGACGCCAACTTCCTGGACAACTACGGTCAGATCTTCGTCTCGGACCGCATGAAGCGGATCCCGGGCGTCAGCGACGTCATGTCGTTCGGCCGCAAGTACGCCATGCGGATCTGGCTGGACCCGGACCGCCTGGCGAACATGCGGCTCTCGACCGACGAGGTGATCGCCGCCGTCCGGTCGGAGAACCTCCAGGCCGCGGCCGGCAAGATCGGCGGGGCGCCGGCGCCGGAGGGGCAGATCCGCGAGTTCCCCATCACGGTGAAGGGGCGGCTCTCGAAGGTGGGGGAGTTCGAGGAGATCATCGTCCGCCGCAACGACGACGGGTCGATGGTCCGGCTGAAGGACGTCGCCCGGGTCGAGCTTTCGTCGGAGAACTTCGAGACGGCCGGCTTCCTGGACGGCAAGCCCGCCGGGTCGCTGCCGATCTTCCAGTACGCCGACGCCAACGCGCTGAACATCGTCGAGGCGGTCCGCCACGAGATGGAGCTGCTGAAGAAGGACTTCCCCGAGGGCCTCGACTACGCGATGGCGTACGACACGACCAAGTACGTGGAGGAGAACATCGAGGAGGTCCAGCACACGCTGCTGGAGGCGTTCGGCCTGGTCATGATCGTGGTGTTCGTGTTCCTGCAAGGGGTGCGGGCCACGATCATCCCGATGCTGGCGATCCCGGTGTCGCTGATCGCGACGTTCGCCGCCATGGCCCTGTTCGGCTTCTCGATCAACACGCTGACGCTCTGCGGCCTGGTCCTCGCGATCGGCCTGGTGGTCGACGACGCGATCATCGTTGTGGAGAACGTCGAGAAGTTCCTCCACCGGGGCTACCGGCCGCTGGAGGCCACCCGCGCCGCGATGGCCGAGATCACCACGCCGATCATCACCATCACCCTGGTGCTCGGGGCCGTGTTCGTGCCGATCGCGTTCATGCCAGGCATGACGGGGAAGCTGTACAACCAGTTCGCGATGACGGTGGTCTTCTCGTTCATCTTCTCCGCGATCAACTCGCTGACGCTCAGCCCGGCCATGGCCCGGCTGTTCCTCAAGCCGAAGCACGGCGAGACCAGGTTCCCGCCGTTCCGCTGGTTCAACGCGATGATGCGGTGGATCGAGGAGTCGTACGACTCGGTGCTTATCTTCACGGCGCGGCACTGGTGGACGATCGTGGTCCCGTCGCTCGCCCTGCTGGCGGTGACGGTCGCCATGGTCATGGCCCGGCCCAAGGCGTTCGTGCCGACGGAGGACCTGGGATACCTCCTGGTCGTCATCAACACCCCCGACGGCACCAGCCGCGAGGAGACGTCCAAGGTGGTCCACCAGGTCGCCGAGATCGCGATGGGCCTGGAGGGGATCAAGCACGTCGTCGCGCTCGACGGCCTGAACATCATGAACTCGACGACCCAGAGCAACTCGGGCATCGTGTTCACGCCGCTCCAGCCGTGGTCGGAGCGGCGCAAGCCCGAGCTGCGCGCCGCCGCCCTGAGGGAGAAGCTCCAGGGGATGCTCTTCGCCAACATCCACAACGCGATGCCCCTGGTGATGGAGCCCCCGCCGGTCCGCGGCCTGAGCCAGACCGGCGGCCACGAGATCGTCATCGAGGACCGGGCCGCCAAGGGGGTCGACGCGCTGCAGAGCGTGGTCGACCAGTTCCAGGACGAGGCCCGCAAGCGCCCCGAGCTGGGGAGCGTCTTCACGACGTACACCACCCGGGTGCCGCAGCTCCGCTTCGAGCTGGACCGCGTCAAGGCCCGCCGCCTGGACGTCCCGATCGCCGACGTCTTCGCCACGCTCCAGGTCAACCTGGGCGCCTACTACATCAACGACTTCGACCTGTACGGCAAGGTCTGGCGCGTGCTGATGCAGGCCGAGGGGGAGGCGCGCAACAATCCCGAGGACATCGCCAGCCTCTACGTCATGAACCGCAAGGGCGAGCGCGTCCCGCTCTCCAGCCTGGGGGAGGTCCACTACAGCCTCGGCCCCATCGACGTCCCCCACTACAACCTCTACACCGCCGCCAAGATCACCGGCAACCCCGCCCCCGGCTTCAGCTCCGGCCAGGCGCTCGACGCGATCCGCGAGGTGGCCGAGGCGACGCTGCCTGAGGGCTTCGGCTACGAATGGACCGGGACGACGCTCCAGGAGGTGCAGACCGGCAATCAGGCGATCTACATCTTCTCGCTGTCGATCATCTGCGTCTTCCTGTTCATGGCCGCGCTCTACGAGAGCTGGATCCGGCCGATGGTCATCATCCTGACGGTCCCGCTGGCCATGTTCGGCGCCGTCGTGGGCCTCTGGTGGTATGACATGCCGCTGGACGTCTTCGGCCAGATCGGCCTCGTCATGCTCATCGGCCTGGAGACCAAGAACGCGATCCTGCTGGTCGAGTTCGCGGTCGAGCAGCGCGAGCGGCACGGCAAGAGCATCCTGGACTCGGCCATGATCGCCTCTCGCGAGCGCCTGCGGCCGATCCTCATGACGTCGTTCGCGTTCGTCATGGGCGTCTTGCCGATGGCCCGCGCGACCGGCGCCGGCGCCGCCAGCCGGAACTCGCTGGGCGTGGTGATCGCGGCGGGGATCGCCATCTCCACCGTCCTCGGCCGCTTCGTCATCCCTGTCTACTACGTCCTGGGCGAACGCATCAGCGACTACTTCAAGAAGCTCCGCGGCGCCGACGAAGGCGAGGACGATCACGTCCACGAGGACGAGGCCGGCCGCCTGCCCGACGGCCCGGAGCCGGCCCTCGTCGTCGCCGGCGGCGATGGCGACGGCGATGGCCATGGCAACGGCCATGGCCATGGCAACGGCGACGCCCACCGTCGCGCCCCCGGCGCGACCGCCCACGAGCCCCGCGACTGACCGTCGCGCGGCGGCCCGACCCCGACGCCCCCCCGCGAACCGAGCTTGCCCGAGGATCCCCCCCCTGGTAGTCTCGGCCTCGCGGGGGGGCGTCCGCGCGCCCGAGGATTCCCCGCGCCGGCCGGGCAAGGGAGTGGGACGGAGCGTTGAGCAGCCTACCGATACGCAAGGTCGTCGTCGTCGGCCTCGACGGCCTGGAGCCCTCGATCGTCGACGCCATGCTCGCCCGGGGGGCCCTGCCCAACCTCGCGCGGCTATCCGACGGCCCCGTCGCGCCCCGCGTCGCCACCACGGCCCCCGCCCAGACGCCCGTCGCCTGGTCGACCTTCGCCACCGGCCTGGGCCCCGGCGGCCACGGCGTCTTCGACTTCCTCCGACGCGACCCCGCCACCTACCGCGTCGACAGCGGCCTGAACCGCTACGAGCGGAAATCGGCCCTGCTCCCCCCGAAGGCCGTCAACCAGCGCCAGGGCGAGACGATCTGGGACCTGCTGACCGCCGCCGGCATCCCCTCCACCATCCTCCGCTGCCCTTGTACCTACCCGCCCGACCGCCTCCGCGGGTCGCTGCTCGGCGGCATGGGCGTCCCCGACATGCGCGGCGGCTTCGGCACGTCGACCTACTACACGGCCGCGCCCGGTTCCTCCCCCCGCGAGGCCGAGAACCTGGTCCCGCTGGCCGACGACGGCCGGTCCCCCATCGCCACCCACCTCCTCGGCCCCCGGAGCCCGAAGTCGCCCGAAGGCGCCCGCGTCGACGTGCAACTCGTCCGCGCGGCCGAGCCCGGCTCGCTGACGATCCGGTCCGCCGGCGAGCCCCGCGAGCTGACCATCCGCGAGGGAGAATGGAGCGGCTGGCTCGGGGTGAAGTTCAAGCTCGGCCCGCTCCAGTCGGCCCGAGGCGTCGTCCGGTTCCTGCTGATCCGCCGCGACCCGACGGTCGTCCTGTACGCCTCGCCGATCAACTTCGACCCCGCCGCCCCCCTGTTCCCCATCAGTCACCCCCCCGAGTTCGCCCGCGAGCTGGCCGACGACATCGGCCCCTTCCACACCGCCGGGTTCGTCGAGGACCACAACGGGCTCATCAACGATCGCATCTCCGAGGACCAGTTCCTCGCCCAGTGCGACGACGCCTGGCGCGAGCGCCGGGCGATGATGGAACGCGAGCTGTCCCGGCTCGATTCCGGCCTGTTCTACTGCCTGTTCGACACCCCGGATCGCGTCCAGCACATGCTCTGGCGGCACCGCGAGCCCGACCACCCCGCCAACCGCGGCCGAGACGTCAGCCCCGCGCTCGCCGCGGCGATCGAGGACCAGTACCGTCGCGGCGACGAGGTCGTTGGCCAGGCGCTCGACCACGTCGACGACCGGACCCTCCTTATCGTCCTGAGCGACCACGGCTTCCACGGCTTCCAGCGCCAGTTCCACCTGAACACCTGGCTGCATCGCGAGGGGCTGCTCGCGCTCAAGCCCGGCGTCGCGCCGGGCGAGGCCGCCGGGGACTTCCTCCGGGGGATCGACTGGGACCGCACCAAGGCCTACGCGATGGGCCTCGGCGGCCTGTTCCTCAACCTCCAGGGCCGCGAGGGGCGCGGGATCGTCCCCCCCGACGAGGCCGACGCGCTGCGGCGGTCGATCGCCGATAAGCTGACGGGCCTCCGCGACGACGAGCGCGGGCGGGTCGCGATCCGGTCCGCGCGGCCCCGCGACGAGGTCTATTCCGGCCCGTTCGTCGCGGACGCGCCCGACGTGGTCGTCGACCACGCGCCGGGGCATCGCGCGTCGTGGTCGTCGTCGATGGGGGGCGTCGCCGACGGCCCCCTGCACGAGGACAACGTCAAGGCGTGGTCCGGCGACCACTGCGTCGACCCGTCCGCCGCCCCCGGCGTCCTGTTCATGAACCGGCCGTTCCGCCGCGAGGGGGCCAGCCTGCTCGAGCTGGCGCCGACGATCCTGCAAGCCCTGGGGGTCGATCAGGGCCCGCGAATGGAAGGGAACCCGCTCCGATGAAGATCCTGGTGATCGGCCTGGAAGGCGCCACCCCCGAGATCGTCTTCCAGGACGAGCGGCTGACGACGCTACGCGGCCTGATGGAAGCCGGCTGCCACGGCCTGCTGGAAAGCGTGACTCCGCCGACGCCCGTCCCCGCGTGGATGTGCCTGGCGACCGGCCGCGACCCCGGCGCGCTGGGCGTGCACGGCCTCCGGAACCGCGCCGACCGCTCGTACGCGAACCTCGCCAGCGTCGACTCGGGAACGATTCAGGCGCCGACGATCTGGGACCGGGTCGCGGAGGCCGAAGGTCGCCCGATCCTCGTCGGCGTCCCCCCCGGCCACCCCGCGCGGGCGATCGCGGGCCTGTCGATCGCCTGCTCGCTGACCCCCGCCAACGATCGCGACGCCCTGACGCATCCCGCCGAGTTGGCGGCTCGGATCGAGGCGATGGTCGGCCCCTACCCCACCGACGTCGTCGACTACCGCCAGGCGGATCGCGAGACCTTGCGCGACCGCGTCCTCGACATGAGCCGGAAGCAGTTCGAGGTCGTCCGTCGGCTGATGGCCGAGGAAGCCTGGGACTACCTCCAGTTCGTCGAGGTCGGGCTCGACCGGATCCAGCACGCCTACTGGCGACACCTGGACTCGGACGACCCACGCCACGACCCCGCCGGCCCGTTCGCCGAGGTCATCGGGGACTATTACGTCCATCTCGACGAGGAGATCGCCCGGACGCTGGAACTCGCGGGGGACGACGCCATCGTGCTGATCGCCTCCGTCCACGGCGCCCGCCGCTGCGAGGGGGGGGTCGCCATCAATGAATGGCTGACGCGCGAAGGGCTGTTGAAGCTCGGGTCGCGCCCCGATCACGTCGCGCCGATCGCCAAGCTGGACGTCGACTGGCCCGCCACGACCGCCTGGGCCGAGGGGGGCTACACCGCCCGCGTCCATCTAAACGTGAAGGGCCGCGAGCCCGAGGGCCGCGTCGACCCGGCCGATTACGAGTCCGTCCGGGACGACCTGAAGGCGAGGCTCGAGGCGCTCGCCGGGCCCGACGGCGAGCCGCTCGGCGTCCGCGCGCACAAGCCCGAGGAGATCTACGACGAGGTCCGGGGGATCGCCCCCGACCTGATCGTGGACCTCGGCGAGCAGGCCTGGCGAGCCGTCGGCGGCGTCGGTTATCCGTCGATCCACCTGTCGGCCGAGGAGGTCGGGCCGGACGACTGCAACCCCACCTCGCGCGGAGTCTTCATCCTGGCGGGGTCGCAACTCCCCCCGTTCGGCGAGATCGAGGGGGTCGGCGTCCTGGACATCGCCCCGACCTTGCTGCGGCTGGCCGGGCTCCCCCCCCTGCCCGACGCCGACGGCCGCGACTTCCTGGAAGGGCGCGAGCCGACCGACCCCTCGGACGGCCCGGCGGAGATGGACGACGACGAGCTGGTGCGAGACCGCCTGAGGGGCCTCGGCTACATCGGCTGACGCTCCCCGGACGACGGCGGGCGGAGAGGTCGCGCGGGTCCAACAACGGAAACTTCGCTCAAGCCTCGGATTCGGCTTGACCGAAGAATCCGTCACGGTCCCATCGGACGAAAGCTCCTGGCAAGGACCGCGGCGGACGGAGTGTCGCCTTCGGCCCGGAGGGGAGCCATGTACAAGCGACTGATTTTCAGCCTGGCGATGCTGCCGGTCTGTCTCGCGTCGGAAACCTTCGCCCAGGACGGGGTGTCATTCGCCGACCTGACGCCAGAGGAACCGGCCTCGCGTCCCTACGCGGACGGCCGGGGCCTTGAGGCGGAGTCGTTGCCGGGCGAGCTGGCCGAGGACCTACCCGGCGCGCCCCAGGAATTCCGAATGGGGCCGACGCCAGTCTCCCAGGTCGGCATCCTGAAGCGACTCCTCGGGCTCGACGAGTTCCTCAGCTCGCGGGGGATGAGGACTTTCGGCTGGGTCGAAGGCGGGTTCACCGGCTCCTCGTCGGGCTCGGGCCTGCTCAGCGTGGCGCCTCGACAGAACCGGTTCGGCAATGAGTATCTGCTGAACCAGATCGGCCTGGTGCTCCAGAAGCCGCTGGAACAAGACCGTTTCAACATCGGCTTCAACGTCCGCTACTTCGCGGGCGCGGACGCCGCGGTGGGGCAGCCGAAGGGGGGGATCGGGAGCACCGTCTCCAGCGAGCATTTCAGCCACGACTTCCGCGACCTCTACCTCTCCGCCCACCTGCCCGTGCTGACCGAGGGGGGCGTCGATTTCAAGATCGGCCGCATGAACACCATCATCGGCTATAATGGGTTCCTCGCGCCTTATCGGCCGTTCTACTCCAGCGACTACCAGTTCTGGTATCTCCAGGACGGCGCGTTCACCGGCTTCCTCGCGAACCTGCACGTCAACGACCGACTCGACGTCTCCAGCGGCATGACGTTGGGCGCGAACACCTTCTTCGTGACCAGGAGCGCCCGGTCATACTGCTACATCGGCCAGGCCAATTACTGGCTCACGGACGAGCGGCGCACCCGACTGACGGGCTCGGTCTACCTGGGGCGCGACGCCCTCTTCTCGGCGCCGGGCATGAACGGGACCTTCGACTCGATGGTGGAGCTGAGGGTCCAGCAGAACTGGACCGAGCGGTTCACCCAGATCGTCCAGTGCAACATGGGCTGGGACGCCAACACCCCGCGCGGCGACAGCGGGGCCTACGGCATCTACACGATCGGGCTGTTCCACCTGACCCCGACCTTCGATTTCCTCGCTCGCGGCGAATGGTTCCAGGACTCCCACGGGACGCGGACGGGATTCGCCGCGGATTACTCGGAGGTTACGGTCGGCGTGAACTGGCATCCGTGGAAGTGGCTGGAAATCCGCCCCGAGGTCCGGGGCGACTTCGCGAGCGCCCCGGCCTTCGGCGGCGGGACCGACGGCGGCCACTACAGCCAGTTGACCAGCGTCATCAGCACGCTCGTCAAATTCTAGCAACCGGATGCCGCCGGGCGGTCACGGCTCGCCCGGCGGCATGGAGAACCAGTGGTTCGAGCTGAGTTCCGTCGAGTCGAGGAGCCACGGCGGCGCCCCGGGGCCCCCCGTCCAGGAGCCGGCGATCGCCAGCGAGGCCCGGACCAGGGCCGTCGTGACCTCGGCGGGGGGGCCGCACCATCGCAGGCAGGTGACGCCGGTGTCCATCGGCAGCAGCGCGGCGCGTACGCCGGGCGCCTCGAAGGCGAGGCCCTCCGGCACGGGCCCGGCGACGACCAGGCTCCCCGCGGCCAGCTCGCCGCCGAAGTTCCAGTCGGTCCGGCCTTCGTCCCACGGGCCGTCCCAGCGGAACCGCTCGCGGTAGACGAGCCGGCCCTCGCGGCGGACCTCGAAGTCCTGGACGATCCGTTCGAAGGCGAATCGCTCGGACAGCTCGCCCCGGGCGTATCGGCCCGCGTGCCAGATGTCGCCCCAGACGAGCCGCGCGCCCGCCGCCAGGTCGGCCCGGCCGCGCTGGTAGTAGCGGCTGCCGGCGTAGGGGATCAGCGGGCCGGGGAGCACCACCAGGAAGGCGTCGTCCTCGACGTCGGCGGACCACTGCTGGGTGGCGAAGCTCCCCCGGGCCGGGTGGACGCGCGCCGCCGCCTGGCCGGTCACGACCGCGCGCGTGCCGCGCCGGGCGCGGAGCTGGACGAGGTGCGCGTCGCCGTCGAGCAGGCCGGCGGTCAGGGTGATCAGGTACAGCAGCGACGCCGGCTCGCCTTCGAGGGGAAACGGCGGCATCAGTCGCAGGGGGATCTGCTGATAGCATCGCCCCAGGCGGGTGCGCCCTCGATCGGCCGTCAGCTCGATCCGCGCCCCGCCGACCCGCGCGGCCTCGTGCCCGGCCCGGCGGCAGTCGGCGAACTCGGGGGGGGTGGCGATCTCCTCGCGCGTGATCCGGGATGAACTCGCCGCGGCTCCGCCGGCGGCGGTGGGGGGACCGTCGATCGTCGTCGCCATCAGGACCCCTTCGCGGCGGGGGGGAGCTGCCGGCGCACCCACTCGACAACCTCGCGCACCCCCTCGTCGTGGCGGATGCTGATCATCTGGAACGGGCGTTCGCCGCGCATCTTCAGGCTGTCCCGGCGCATGACCTCCAGGTCGGCCCCGACGTGGGGAGCCAGGTCCGTCTTGTTGATGACGAGCAGGTCGCTGTTGCAGATGCCCGGCCCCCCCTTGCGGGGGATCTTGTCCCCCTCGGCGACGTCGATCACGAAGATGAAGCGGTCGGCCAGCTCGCGCGAGAAGACGGCGGTGAGGTTGTCCCCCCCGGACTCGACGATGACCAGCTCCAGGTCGGGGAACTGGCGCTGGAAGTTGCCGACGGCGCTCAGGTTGGCGCTGGCGTCGTCGCGGATGGCGGTGTGCGGGCAGCCGCCGGTCTGGACGCCGGTGATCCGCTCCAGCGGCAGGACGCCGCTGCGCGAGAGGAACTCGGCGTCCTCGTGGGTGTAGATGTCGTTGGTGATGACGGCGAGGTTGATCTCGGGCCAGAGGGCCTTGCACAGGGCCTCGACCAGGGCCGTCTTGCCCGAGCCGACGGGCCCGGCCACGCCGAGCGTGAAGACGCGCCGGGTCGGCCCCGCGTAGCGGGCCGGGCCGAAGCGGCCCATGTGGTCGGCGCCGGGGTCGCCGTGGGAGAAGGAGGCGGGGCCGGGCCGTCGCCGGCGGGTGGAGCGGGGGGACGCCAGCGGATTCCACGCCCCCTCAGGATCGGAACATGCGGGCGTAGAGTCGAGTCTGTTCATCGCAGAGGATCTCGTGGGAAGGCGAGCCGGAGCCGGCCGTTTCGGGCTCTCGGTGTCGGATGTCTTCGATCAGGCTTCGAAGCTCGTCGTGGATGTAGGCCAGCACCTGCTGGCCGTGGGTGTGGCCGACGGGGATGGCGCGGACGCCGGCGCCGATCATGCCGAGGGCCGCCTGGTGGAGGTAGGCGGCGAGCACCTCCTCCGGCGTCCCTCCCGAGATGGCGCCGAGGACCCCGAACGCGACGGGGTGATGCCACCCCGCCTCGTGCGCGTCCCCGGTCGCGAGCCCGAGGGACCGCAGGGGCCCCGCCGACCACGACCAGGTCGCCCCCAGCGCCAGGAGCTGCCCCCCCATCTCGCGGCTGGCGCGCCGCGTCGAGGGGGGGGCGATCGTGGCCTCGACGACCTCGTTCAGGCGCGCCAACTCCCCGACGTCGGCGGCGCCCGTCGCGCGGCGGGCCGCGACGACGAGCGTCCCCTCGAACGGGCCGAGGGATTCGCGGAGCCAGTGGAGGGTCCACCGCTCCAGCGTCTCCGGGTCGTGGACCGAGCCCCGCGCGATCGCGGCTTCCAGGCCCCACGAGTGGGTGTAGCCGCTGATCGGCAGCGCGGAGTCGGCGAGTTGGAGCAGCCCGAGGTTCATGGCGGCGGGGTCCGTCGGTCAGAACAGGAAGTAACGCTGGGTCATCGGCAGTTCGGCCAGGGGCTCGCTGCCGACCTTCTCGCCGTCGACGAAGACCTCGTAGGTCTCGGGGTCGACGCGGATCTCCGGGGTGGCCTCGTTGCGCTTCATGTCCTTCTTGCCGACGGAGCGGCAGCCCTCGACCGGCTCCACCTCGCGCTGGAGGCCGTAGCGGTCGACGATCCCGTCCTCGAGCGACGCCCGGGAGACGAAGGTGATGCAGGACTTCGACAGCGCCCGGCCGTAGGCGGCGAACTGGGGCCGCATGTGGACCGGCTGCGGCGTGGGGATGCTGGCGTTGGCGTCCCCCATCTGCGCCGCGAGGATCATCCCCCCCTTGATGATCAGCGACGGCTTGACGCCGAAGTTGGCCGGCTCGTACATCACCAGGTCCGCCAGCTTCCCCGGCTCGATCGAGCCGACGTGCTCCGCGATCCCGTGGGTGATGGCCGGGTTGATCGTGTACTTGGCGACGTACCGCTTGACCCGCTCGTTGTCGTTGCGGGCGGTGTCCCCTTGCAGGGCGCCGAACTGAACCTTCATCTTGTGCGCGGTCTGCCAGGTCCGCACGACGACCTCGCCGACGCGCCCCATCGCCTGGGAGTCGGAGCTCATCATGCTGATGATGCCGCGGTCGTGGAAGACGTCCTCGGCGCCGATGGTCTCGGCCCGGATGCGGCTCTCGGCGAACGCAACGTCCTCGGGGATCTTCCGCGACAGGTGATGGCAGACCATCAGCATGTCGAGGTGTTCGTCGATCGTGTTGACGGTGAAGGGCCGGGTCGGATTCGTGCTCGACGGGAGCACGTTGGGCAGCGCGGCGATCGCGATGATGTCCGGCGCGTGGCCGCCGCCGGCGCCCTCGGTGTGGAAGGTGTGGATGGCCCGCCCCTTGATGGCGGCCACGGTGTCGGCCAGGAAGCCGGACTCGTTGAGCGTGTCGGTGTGGATGGCGATCTGGACGTCGTACTCGTCGGCGACCGTCAGCGCGGTGTCGATGACCGCCGGCGTGGTCCCCCAGTCCTCGTGCAGCTTCAGCCCGCAGGCGCCGGCGCGGACCTGGGCCGCCAGGGGCTTGGGCAGGCTGCCGTTCCCCTTGCCGAAGAAGCCGACGTTGACGGGCAGGCCTTCCATCGCCTGGAGCATCCGCTCGATGTACCACGGCCCGGGCGTGCAGGTGGTGGCCCAGGTCCCGGTGGCCGACCCGGTGCCGCCCCCCAGCATGGTCGTGATGCCCGAGGCGATCGCCACCTCCACCTGCTGCGGGCAGATGAAGTGGATATGGCTGTCGATGGCGCCCGCGGTGACGATCTTCCCCTCGCCGGCGATCACCTCGGTCTCCGGCCCGATGACCAGCCGGGGGTCGACGCTGTTCTGGATCAGCGGGTTGCCCGACCGGCCCACGGCCACGATGCGGCCGTCGCGGATGCCGATGTCCCCCTTGACGATGCCCCAGTAGTCGATGACCACGGCGTTGGTGATGACCAGGTCGCAGTGGGGCGGGCCCATCCGCTCCTCGAGCGGGCTCTGGCTCTGGCCGTCCCGGATCGACTTGCCGCCGCCGAAGATGGACTCCTCGCCGTACTCCGTGTGGTCCTTCTCGATCTCGATGATCAGCTCGGAGTCGGCCAGGCGGATGCGGTCGCCCGTCGTCGGGCCGTACTTGTGCGCGTACGCGAGGCGGGAGATCTTGATGCTCATGCGCGGTTCCCTCGGCTCTGGGGGGAAGACGGGGCGGACTCCGAGGGCTCGTCGCCGAAGCCCTGCTCGCGGCAGCGCCGCAGGCTGATGTCGCGGATGTACGGGTCGTCGAGCGAGCCGTTGACCAGGGCGTTGAAGCCGTAGACGGCCCGATGGCCGGCGTACGGGATCAGGGAGACCTCCTTGACCTCCCCCGGCTCGAACCGGACGGCCGTGCCGCTGGGGAGGTCGAGCCTCATGCCGTAGGTCTTCTCGCGGTCGAAGACCAGCGCGCGGTTGACCTCGAAGAAGTGGTAGTGGGCCCCGATCTGGACGGGCCGGTCCCCGGTGTTGTTCACCCGCAGGACCACCCGGTCCCGCCCGGGATTCAGCTCCAGATCCTCGCCGTCGATGAAGTACTCGCCCGGTATCATGCGTCGCTCCTGGCGGTGGTGGGGGAGGCCCGCGATCCTCAGCGGATCGGCTCGTGGACGGTGACCAGCTTGCTACCGTCCTTGAACGTCGGCTCGACCTGGATCATGTGGATCATCTCCGGCACGCCGACCATCACGTCGTCGCGCGTGAGGATCTCGCGGCCCGCCTCCATGATCTCGTCGACCGACTTGCCGTCGCGGGCCATCTCCATCAACTCGGCGGTGATGAGCGCCGTCGCCTCCGGGAAGTTCAATTTGAGGCCGCGCGCCCTGCGGTCCCTCGCCACCTGCGCGGCGACGTAGATCAGCAGCTTGTCTCGTTCCTGGGGCGATAGATTCATGAGAGACTTTCCTCGGGAAATGGGTGGATACAAAACGCCGCCGGCCGCGCCGGCTCAGCCGGCGGGCGACGGCTCGCCCGGGTCGGGCGCCGGAGCCTCGCGGAGGAGGCGGCCGTCGAGCCAGGCCAGCAGGAGGACCAGCCACGTCGCGAGCACGAACGGCGCTGTCAGGGCGGGCAAGCCCGCCCGCGGTGCCAGCTCGGTGATCGGGGTCGAGAGCAGCGCGCCCAGCAGGGGCGGGATCAGCGACCCTCGCCAGAGGTAGAGCGCCAGCGCGGCGAGTGTCGCGTTGTAGCTGTAGAGGCCCAGGGCGATGTTCTCGGTCAGGAAGCGGCCGACCAGTCGCTCGGGGTCGAGGGCGCGCTGGGCGGGAGTGACGTGATAGTTCGCCGCCGCCACCCCGATCGCCGAGGCCGCGACGACCAACGCCGCGTGCCGCGGGTTCGCCAGGGTGATGCCCGCGACGAAGAGCGCAGCCGTGAGGACGTTCGCCTGGAACATCACCTGGCCGACGCCGTTGGCGACTCCCGGCAGCGAACTGGTCTCGGCGTACGGCTCCCCCGCCGGGACCCAGGAGGCGCCGAGGGCCGGGCCGATCAGCCAGAGGGCCCAGGTGGTGACGATGAACGGCGTCGTGTAGGTGGGGAACGGCAGCGCCGATCGCATGAGCCGCGTGAGGAAGGTCGCCGCGACGGCGCCCGCGACCATCAGCGCGACGCTCGCCGGGCCGGGCCGGAAGAAGAAGAACGTCGCGACGCCGACGAGCGTGGCGTTGAATCCGAAGATGCCCTCCGCCGCCTCGTCGGCGTCGAACCTCGCCAGCCGCGCGACGGCCGTGCCGATCGCCGCGCCGGCCGCGCCGCCGATCGCCATGATCGGGGAGTTGGCCGCGATCCCCAACAGGAAGCAGGCGCCCGTCAGGGCGTTCCCCTGGAAGAAGACCTGGCCGACGCCACGCAGCGCGTCGCGCGGCGGCGGGGGGATGTTGGCCTCTGCCGTCGCCAGTCGTCTCCATGGGGCCGCGGGACCACTGGCGGGGTCGGATGTCGATGTGTTCGTCATGGGGCCTCGCTCAGTCCAGCATGTCGACCCGCCCGGACGCCAGGTCGTAGACGCCGCCGACGACCTTCAGCTCCCCGGTCCCCGCGAATTTCGCGAGGATGGGATCGAGCCGCCTGATCGTCTCGGAGCATCTGCGGACGTTGGCCTTGATGACGTTCTCGACCTTGTCCCCCCGCCCCTCCTCGGCGTCGCGCACGGCCGGGCGGATGGCGTCGACCAGCCCCTCGATCGCGCCTGGGAGCTTGTCCTTGGCGTCGATGTGGGCGACGGCCGCCTTGACCGCGCCGCACGCGGTGTGGCCGAGCACCAGGATCAGCCGGGCCCCTAGCTCGGCCACGGCGAATTCCAGGCTCCCCTGCACGATGGGCCCGCCGCCGGTGACCACGTTCCCCGCGACCCGGACGACGAACAGGTCGCCGACCCCCTGGTCGAAGATCAGCTCCGGGGCCACCCGCGAGTCGGCGCACGCGACGACGATGGCCGTCGGCGCCTGCCCCTCGGCCAGCGCGGCGAAGTCTTGCGGGCGACGGCGCGTCAGCAGCGAGGGGGTGCCGGCCACGAAGCGCCGGTTCCCCTCGAGCAGCCGGGCCAGGACGGCGTCCGGGTCGGCCGCCTCGCCGTCCGCGCCCGAGGCGCGGCCGGTTCGGGCCAATCCGACGCCGGCGGCCCCCGCGACGAGGCCGGCTGAGATCACGAAATCGCGGCGGGACGCGGATCGGTTCGATCGCATGGCGAATCCCCCTGCGAGCCGGCCATGGCTCCCTAGCGACGGCCCGCCTCGTCCCGGGAGGGCGGCCCGTCGGTCGAGCGACCACGGGCGTCGGGCCCATCCCGTCGGTTTGAACGTCGAACCGCGGCAGGACTTCCGAACTTCGCGACCCATCGTCGACCGGGGCGGGCGAGCATCGACCGCCCCGCGAATCTGAGGACAATTTAACCCGCGGATCCGGGTCCCGCCAGCGACAAGCCGCCAAACTCTTCGGATTCGGCGGGCCTCCGGTCAGTAGTAGAGCTGGAACCGCATCCAGAACATGTCGACGCCGTCGCGAGAATCCAGGGCGCCGTAGCGGACGGGGTCGTCGAAGTCGCCGCGGAGCCAGAACATGTAGACCTTCAGGTGCTCGTTCCAGTACCAGTTGAGCCCCGCCTCGTAGGTCGCGGCTCCGCTCGACCAGACTTCCGGGTCCGCGAGCCCGGCGTCGAAGATCTGTCGGCCCAACGACAGCCGGCTGTAACGGCCGACCAACTCCCAGGCCCCGATCCCGCGACGTCGATCGTCGCCGGCCGCCGTCACGGGCCGGAGGGGCGCCACCATGGCCCTGCGGTCGACGTGCTCGCCCGTCAGGAAATAGGCGCCCGTCACGTAGAACCCCGAGATCGGGACGTCCGCCGAGGTGCCCAGGACGGGCGACGCATAGCCGGCGTGGCCGTAGTTCCACTCGCCGATGACGGAGAGCCCCTTGTTGAAGTAGGCGGAGTGGACCGAGCCCAGCAGCCGGGGGCCCCGCTCCATCACGTCGCGGTTCAGCCTGAGGAACGGCGCGGCGGCCAGGTCCGCCTGGGGGGCGTTGGTCGGCGCCGTCGCGCCGACGCGGAACGCGAGCGGGACGGCGGGCTGGTCCTGGCGGCCGTGGGACACCGAGCCGCCGACGTTCCAGTTCCTGAGCGCCGGGAACCGTTCCGAGGCCTGGAACGGGCGGGCGTTCAGGTAGCCCATGAAGTCCTTCGCGTTGTTCACGTCCTCGAACGAATTCCGCGGGCCGGTGAAGACGCCCGCCGCGTAGTCGAGCCGCTTGTCGAACAGGAAGCCCCATCCCATCAGGCCGACCTGCCGGTTCGTCCCCAGGTTCGTCGTGAACAGCGACCGTTCGGGCGTCGGGAGCCAGAGGTTCCTGACGGCGAACTGGTCGTAGCCGAGCGGCGTGAAGTAGCGGCCGAAGCGGACCTGGAAGCGGTCGTCCGGGTGGAAGTTCAGGAAGGTCTCCAGGATGTTCAGCTCGCCGAAGCCCCGGTTCAGCGAGAAGACGTACTCGATCGGCCGCGTGATCCGGCCGTTGAAGAAGATCCGCTGGCGAGGGAGGTAGAACCCGTCGCGGAAAGGCGCGCCGCCGTTGGGGTCGCCCCAGACGCGGGCCTCGATCTGGGACTGGACGTGGACCTGGAGCAGGAACTCCTCGTCGGGGGTCTGGAACTGGAAGCCGGGGCCGAAGTGAGATTCCAGCGGGAGGCGGGACGGTGCCGCGATCGTGGAGAGGCCCGGCGCCCCGGATCGGAACGGGTTCGGCTCGATCGGCTGGGTCTCGTACTCGGGGACCGGCCCGTTGTACTCCGGCGGGCCTTCGAGCAAGGAGGCCGCGTCGGGCGTCAAGAAGCCCGGGGCCTCGGCCTCTTCCGCGGGGAGAGCTTCCGGGCCGATCGGTTGCGTCTCGTACTCGGGGACGGGGCCCGCGACCTCGGAGCCGCCGTCCTGGGGGCGCCGCGTCCTGGAGATCCGCCCGTCGAGCGTCCCCGGCCCGGGGGGACGCGAAGGCGCGCCGGGGAGCCGGGTCGAGAGGTCCTCGATCCGTTCCAGGAGCAGTCGCATCTGCTCGTCGTGCCGCCGCCGCTCCGCTTCGCCCTCCCGCCGGGTCCGCTCCAACCGCTCGACGAGTCTCTCGTTCAGGGCCTCGACGGCCCGGAGCCGATCCGCGAGCCCCTCGATCGAGGCGCCGGGACGCTGGGGGGTGTCCGCGTGAACCGCCGGCGGCGGCGTCGGCTCCTGGGATCGGGCCGGCGCGTCCAGGGTCGCGACGAGGGCCAGGCCCGCCTTCACGATCCGACGGCTCATTGGGCTCCTTCTCGTCGGTCCCACGCGCTTCGGCTCCGGCGCCGCAACCCCCCTCCCGAGATCGATGGCGGCGATGGGCATCCCCGCCGTCGCCGACGACGCGGAGATTATGAGGGGAAGCGATCCCCGGCAAGGCCGAATCGCCTGTCGCGAGCCTTCCTGGGACACCCGTCGCGACGTGGAGTTTTCGGCGGCCCGTTCCCTTCCCGCGGGTCATCGATTATTTTCCGGGAGGTTCGATGCATGTACGTCCCTTTCGCCGCGCCAATTTTCGGCTCCATTCGGATCGAATCGCGAATCGTGAAGGCCGTCGTCGCCCCGGCGGCCGCGGAAACCGCCCGGAGTTGCCCGAATGAGCATTCGAACGCGATCAACGGCCGTCACCGCCGTCCTCTCCCTCCTGCTGGCCGCCTCGATGGCGGCGGGATGCGGCGGCGAGGCCGCCCCCACGCCCGCGGACCCCTCGGCCGCGAAGGAATTCCTGACCCGCGCGCTCGATGCCTGGAAGGAGGGCAAGCCCAAGGATTCGCTCACGAAGGGGAGCCCCTCGCTCCTGGTCAACGATCCCGACTGGGAGCGGAAATCGAAGCTCACCGCGTACACGATCGAGGGCGACCCCCAGCCCCTCGGCGCGGGGGTGAAGTGGAGCGTCCCCTTGACCCTCTCCGCGCGGGGGAAGACCCTGGACAAGAAGGCCGAGTACGCCGTGAACATCGCCGAGGGTCTCGTCTCGATCTCTCGGATCGACCTGGATCTCTGACGCGGGGATCTCACATGCCGGACGAGCCCCCGGAGCGACCGCCGCCCCCCCCTCCCCCGAACCCCGCCGAGTGCCGACCGGCCTGCCCGGCGTGCGGCGGGAGGTTGGTGGAAATTCGGGCGAAGCTCGTCTGCTCGCGCTGCCGGACCATCTGCGAGACCTGTTGCGAGGGGGGGCCGGGATGAGCGGCGCGGTCGACGTCCCACCGGCCGAGGCCCTCGCGCGACTCGACCCCTCGGAGTCGCGGTACGCCCCCACGGTGGTCGACGCGCTGCTCTCGGCGGCCGTCGCCGCCGGGGCAAGCGACGTCCATGTCCACCCGATCGAGGACGGCCTCGACGTCCGCTGGCGCGTCGACGGCGTGCTGAAGCCCGTCGCCAAGCTGCCGAAGGCCGGCGCGCCCAACATCGTCGCCCGGCTGAAGGTGCTCGCGGAGCTGCTGACCTACAAGACCGACGTCCCCCAGGAAGGCCGGCTCCGTCGCGGCCCCGACGGCGTCGAGATGCGGCTCTCCATCTTCCCGACGCTCCACGGCGAGAAGGCCGTCATCCGCCTG
Organism: Paludisphaera sp.; assembly: GCF_037189885.1. Classification (NCBI taxonomy): domain Bacteria; kingdom Pseudomonadati; phylum Planctomycetota; class Planctomycetia; order Isosphaerales; family Isosphaeraceae; genus Paludisphaera; species Paludisphaera sp. The sequence goes on along the minus strand of NZ_JBBCIR010000013.1, from coordinate 15,624 downwards.
TTCGCCGGCCCGGGCCGGTTCCTCGTCCTCGACGACCTCGGCCTCCCGGCCGAGGCGCGCGACGCCCTCTCGCGATGGCTCGACGAGACCTCCGGCGCGATCGTCCTGGCCGGCCCCTCCGGGAGCGGCAAGACGACCACAATTTACGCCTGCCTCCGCGAGCTGGCCCGCCGCAACGAGGGCCGACGCAGCCTGGCGACGCTGGAAGACCCGATCGAGTCGGCCCTGGAAGGCGTGGCGCAGTCGCAGGTCAACCCGGCCGCCGGCCTGACGCTGGAGGCCGGCCTCCGCGCCCTGCTTCGGCAAGACCCCGAGGTGATCGCCGTCGGCGAGATCCGCGACCGCGCCACCGCCGAGACGACCCTCCAGGCCGCCCTCACCGGCCACCTGACCCTCACCACGTTCCACGCCGGCGGCGCGTGCGAGGTCGTCGGCCGGCTGCTGGACATGGGCATCGAGCCCTACGCGATCCGCGGCGGCGTCCTGGGCGTGATCGCCCTGCGACTCGCCCGCCGCCTCTGCCCCGACTGCTCCCTCCCCGCCGCCGACCCGGCCGAACTCCTCGGCATCGCGGCCTCGTCCGCCCGCGTGGCGGTGGGGTGCCCCGCGTGCGGCGGGACCGGGTACTCCGGCCGCGTCCTCCTCGCCGAGATGCTCCCCGCGCTCGACGGCGAACTCGGCCGCGCCACCCTCGACCGCGCCGACGTCCGCCGCCTGGAAGCCATCGCCATCGAGGCCGGCATGATCACCCGATGGGACCGCGCCCGCGCCGCCATCGAGGAAGGCCGGACCTCCCCCGCCGAGATCCGCCGCGTCCTCGGCATGTCCGACCGCCCCTTCCGACAAACGTAAGAAATCCGCGGGCCCGCCGATTGACGCCCTGGGACATTTGTGATAGACCAGGATCTGTCACAGTTGTCGTAGGAGGGCGCGGCGATGGCGGACGACACCGCGAGGGGCGACGGCGGACGGCCGGCGACGATCGACGAGCTGGTCGCGCTGACGGAGGAGATCGCGGCGCTGGCGCGGGCCGGGTCGCCGCTGGAGGCGGGACTGGGCCGCGCCGGGGAGGAGCTGCCGGGGCGGATCGGCGGGCTGGCGGAGAGCCTGGCCGGGCGGATGCGCGATGGGGCGAGCCTCCCCGACGCGCTCGCGGCCGAAGGGGTCGCGATCCCCCCCCTGTACCGCGCGGTGGTCGAGGCGGGCGCGCGATCGGGCGACCTCCCGGCGGCGCTGGCGGGCGTCTCGCGCTACCTGCGCGGGTTCGCCGAGGCCCGGGAGTCTGTCGGGCTGGCGCTCTGGTATCCGCTGATCGTGGCGACGGTCGCCTATGCGTTGTTCGTCGCCTTGATGGTCGCCTTCGCCCCGAGGCTGGCGTCGGCCTTCGAGTCGCTCGGCCTGGCGACGCCCCGTGCGATGGCCCTCGTGGAGCGGGTGGGCGGGACGGCCTGGCTCTGGTGGCCCATCTGGCCGATCGCCCTGATCCTGCTGGCGATCGCCTGGGTCCGCTCGGGCCGCGCGGCGCGGTTCGACGGCCGATCGTGGAGCCTGTTGAGCCTGTTCCCCTGGATGCGGTCACTGGTGCGCGACCACCGCTCGGCGGGCTTCGCGGAGCTGCTGGCCCTGCTGCTGGAGAACCGCGTCGCCTACCCGAAGGCCGTGACGCTCGCGGCCGAGGCCACCGGCGACGCCCGCCTGATCGCCGAGGCCCGCGGCGTGGCCGCCGACCTGGAGCGTGGGCGATCGGCCGAGCAGGCGGTGTCGGGGGGAGGCTTCCGGTCGCTCTCGCCGATGCTCCGCTGGGCGCTGGCGCACGGGACGGCCGAGGGCTCCGTCCCCCGGGCGCTGCGGAACCTCGCCCCGATGTATCGCTCCCGCGCCGCCTCGAGCGCGGTGAAGCTTCGCGTGCTGCTCCCCTCGCTGATCGTGGCGACGGTCGGGGCCGCGGCGGTGTTGCTCTACGCGCTAACCGTCTTCGCGCCGCTCTCGGGCCTGCTGGACGAGCTGGCCGGGCCCTGAGGCCGGCGGCGGGCGAGCGGGCTAGGCGCGACGTGCCGATCGATGGGTTCCGGAGGGGGTCATGAGCGAATCCGAGGCGGGTGCTGGGCGGGGCGGGGAGCTTTCGGCGGAGGAGTCGGCGCGGCTGTCGCGGCACGTCGCGGGCGTCTCGGCCTCCGGGCTGCCGCTGGGGCCCGGCCTGCGGGCGCTGGCCGAGGAATCGCCTCGCGGGGCGTTCCGCGCCGCGCTGGTCGACCTTGCCGACGCCCTGGACCGGGGCGTCCCGCCGGACCAGGCGGTCGAGGGCGAGGCCGGTCGCGTGCCGCCTCACCTGCGCGGGCTCATCCGGGCCGGGATCCGCGCCGGCGACCTGGGGGACGTCCTGGGGCGGTTCGCCGACGTCGCCCGCGTCGGCACGGACCTTCGGCGCACGTTCTGGGCCGGGCTGATCTACCCGATCCTCGCCGTGGGGCTGACCATCGTGGTATTCGTCCTGGTCGACGCCCTCATCGTGGATCGCTTCAATCGGATCTTCCACGACTTCGGGATCCCGCTCCCGGGCATGACCATGCTGCTGCTGACCTTGTCCAGCATCATGAGGATCCTCGCGCCGTTCCTCCTCGCGGCGTTCGCGGGCCTGGTCCTGGCTTGGGCGTTCATCGGCATGCTCGCCTCGCGAGGCGCGCGAGACAGCCTGGTCGCGTGGACGCCGGTGATCGGGACGCTGTGGAAGTACACCGCGTGGGCCGAGTTCTGCCACCTGCTGGCGATGCTGCTGGAGGCCAGGATCCCGCTCCCGGAGGCCCTGCGGCTGACCGGCGCGGCGATCGAGAACCGCGACGTCGAACGCGCCTGCCGGGCGATGGCGAAGGGCGTGGAGGACGGTGCCCCGCTGTCCGCGGCGATGGCCGGCGACATGGCCGGCGCCGACCCCGACGGCCTTCGCGCGATCCGGCGCTCGATGCCCGAGGGCCTGGCCCGGCTCCTCCGCTGGGCCGAGGGCCACGCGGCGATCGCCGAGGTCCTCCGCATGGCCGGCGAGACGTTCCAGGCCCGCTCCCGCGCCGAGGTCGCCTTCGGGGGAGCGGCCGCGGGGTTCCTCGCGGCGGCCGCGGTGATCGTCGGCCTGTTCGTCGTGGTCGTCGGCCTGTTCCTGCCGCTGGTCACCCTGGTAACGAAGCTGTCGGGATGAACCCATCCATCTCCACCGGAGGCTCAAACCCATGAGCGGCCTGATTCGACTGGCGAGGCTCCGCCTCTGGAGCGACCGGGCCGCCGCCCGCGCGGCGCAATACGGAAGCTACGCCGTCGCCCCGGTCGTCCTCGTCCTCGCGGCGAGGGCGCTGACCAGGTTCGGGGCGACGGAGGTCGAGCTACTGATCGGCCTGCTCGCCGCCTGCGGCCTGGCCGTGGCGATGATCGCCCTGGGGACCGTGACGGCGATCCATGAAGAAATCCGGAGGCGATGACATGAGCCGGGGGCCGGAGGTATCACCGGGGGCGAAGGCGGGCGCGTCGTCCGCCGGCGGGTCGTGGGGCCTCGCCCGCGCGCTCGGCGTCGTGCTGGCCGCGGCGCTGTTCGTCTGGGCGTGGTCGTGGACCGGCCCCCTGGCCGTCATCCTGCTCGTCCTGTTCACGATCGCCATGGTCGTCGGCGCGTCGTTCATGGCCATCCGCGGCCGCGACAGCCAGCGTTACGCGCTGCTGTGGATGCTGGCGATCGCCGCGGATCATCGCATGCCGCTGGCGACCAGCGTGGAGGCGTTCGCGGGTCAATACCGCGGCGGCTTCCGCCGTCGGGTCGTCCGGCTGGCGGAGTTGCTCTCGAAGGGCACCGGACTCTCGGTCGCGCTCCGCCAGGTCCCGGGGCTGATGTCGGCCGAGACGGCGATGATGGTGGAGGTCGGCGAGGAGAACGACCGCCTCGGCGAGTCCCTTCGCCGGGCCGCGGCCCAGCAGTCGGAGCGGTCCACGGCCAGCCAGGAGCTGGCCTCGCAGATGAGCTACCTGGGGATCGTCCTGCTCATCGGCCAGGGGATCGTCTTCTTCATCCTCTACTTCATCATGCCGAAATTCGAGGCCATCTTCAACGACTTCGGGGTCGAGCTGCCCGCCGTCACCCGGGCCGTGATCAGGACGGCCCACTACCTGTCGTCGTCATTCATGATCGTCCCCCTGCTGACGCTCGCCGCGGCGTTCGCCTTCCTGTCGATCCCCTGGATGTCCGCGGACGGGGCGGCGTCGTGGCTCCCCGCGGGCTCGTCGCGCAGGCGGCACGCGGCCCTGATCCTCCAGGCGCTCGCGATGACCGCCAAGGCGAACCGGCCCATCGAGGCCGGCCTCCACACGCTGGCCCTGCGCTACCCCTCCTGCGGCATCCGCCGGCGGGTCGCCGCCGCCGAGGAGGACGTGAGGCGCGGCGTCGACTGGCGTGAGGCCCTGCTCCGCCGCGGCCTGATCCGGACGACCGACCGCGAGGCGCTGACCTCGGCCCAGGCCGTCGGCAACCTCCCCTGGGCGATGAACGACCTGGCCGACGCCGCGCTCCGGCGGGCGAACCTCCGCCGCGCCCTCGTCGCCCAGGCGCTCTGGCCGATCATCGTCGGGATGGTGGGGGTGGTCGTCGGCGTGCTGGCGCTGGCCTTCTTCATGCCGCTGGTCGAACTGATCGGGAGGCTCTCCTGATGCTCGCGAGACGAACGCCGCGCGCCCGCCGCGGCACGGTGTTGCTGGAGACGGCGATCTCGGCCCTGATGCTGACGATCGCGATGGCCCTCGCGGCGCAAGCGACGGCGGCCGTCGCCGCGCAGCGCCGCGAGTGGGACCGCCGGGGCGTCGCCGCCGTCGAGGTCGCCAACGCCCTCGAACGGATATCCGCCCGGACGTTCGCCGCTCTGGCCGTCGGGCCGATCGAGGGCCTGTCGCCCTCGCCCGCCGCCGCCGCGACCCTCCCCGGCGCCGAGCTGACCGCCGAGGCGGCCGACGACCCCGCCGGCGACATCCCGGCGCGTCGCGTGACGATCCGGCTCCGATGGCGCAACCACGCCGGCGACTGGGACGCGCCGGCGCGGCTCGTCACCTGGATCCACCAGCGGAAGGAGGCGGCGCGATGAGACGCCCGAAGGCACGGCCGGCTTCCCGCCGCCGCGGCGTGACGCTCGTGGAGATGACGGTCATGATGACGGCCGTCGCCGTGATGCTCGGCATATGCGCCCTCATGTTGGGGCTGGCGATGCGATTGCAGTCCGACGCGCTCGACGGCTTCGGCCGATCCGAGACGCTCGACCGCCTCGCCTCCCGCTTCCGCGACGACGCCCACTCCGCGCGCTCCGCCGCGGTCGACGGCCGGACGCTGCGGCTGACCGGCGAGGCGGATCGGTCCGTCGAGTACCGCGTCGACGAGGCCGGCGGGCTCTCCCGCGTCGTCGTCGCGGGCGGCAAGGACGCGGCTCGCGAGGATTACCGCCTGTCGGAGAGCGTCGGCGCGAGGGCGGAAGCCCGCGAGGTCGATGGCCGCCCGTTCGCCGCGCTGGCGGTCGACCTCCAGCGCCGTCGCGATCGCATCGATCCGATCCGGACGTGGGAGGTCGTGGCGGTCGTGGGCCGGAACGTCGCGCCCGAGGCGAAGGAAGGAGGCCGGCCGTGATCGCGCGTCCGAAACGTCGTCGAGGGCTGACCACGGTCGCCGTGCTGGCGCTGCTGGTCGTGCTGGGGCTCATCGCCTCCACGATCGTCGGCCTGGGCGCGACGTACCACTCGCGAAGTCGGGCCCGCGCCAGGGCCTTGCAGTCCGAGGCGCTCGCCGACGCGGGCCTCGATCGCGCGTTCGCCCGACTCGCGGCCGATCCCGACTACGCCGGCGAGCGGTGGGAGATCCCCGCCCCCTTGCTCGGCCTCCCCCCCGCCGAGGGCCCGGCCGCCGTGGTGACGATCGCGGTGGAGTCCGAGGGCGGGACGCGAGCCATCCGCGTCCAGGCCGATCACCCCGTCGACCCCGAGCGCCGCGCACGGTCCAGCCGCCGCGTCGTCTTGCCCGAGAAGCCCTGAAACCCGATCGAGGAGCGCCGTCATGATTTCGCGTAAGAGGGATGCGGCCGGCCGGCCTCGGCCGGGGTTCACGCTGATCGAGGTGCTGGGGGTGATCGCGATCATCGCCGTGCTGATCGCGCTCTTGCTGCCGGCCGTCCAGGCGGCGCGCGAGGCCGCCCGCCGCTCGCAGTGCGTCAACAACCTGATGCAGATTGGCGTGGCCCTGCACAACTACGAGGGGGCCTTCGAAGTCCTGCCCCCCGGCGTGGTCGACGAGGGCAACGGCCCGATCCTCGACCAGCCCAAGGGCTACGGCTTCGGCTGGCTGGTCCGCCTCGCGCCGTACATGGAGATGAAGAACGTCTACAACCACTTCAACTTCCAGGTCGGCCTCTACGACGAGGTGAACCAGACGACGCGGGCGCGGCTGCTGAGCAGCTTCATCTGCCCGTCGGACCCCAGGGGGGGCAGGCGCGACGGCCATGAGTTCCCGGCGTCGAGCTACGTCGGCATGCACCACGACGTCGAGGCGCCCATCGCGGCCGACAACCGGGGCGTCCTGTTCCTCAACAGCGCCATCCGCTACGAGGACGTCCCGGACGGCTCCAGCAACACGATCTACGCCGCCGAGAAGCGGATCGACGGCACCGACCTGGGCTGGGCCTCGGGCACCCGCGCCACCCTGCGGAACGCCGGCTCGCCCCCCAACGCCCGCGACGGCGTGCTCATCCACGCGGAGGGAGGCCCGATCGAAAGGGCCGCTTATCAATCCGACCCCGAGCACGCCGGTAAGTTCGTCGGCGGGATCGGCTCGTACCACCCCGGCGGGGCGAACACGCTGTTCGGCGACGGCTCCGTCAAGTTCATCAAGGACTCGATGGCGATCGGGACGTTCCGCCTTCTCGTCAACCGGGCCGACGGCGAGGTCATCGACGCCAACTCCTACTAACCGCCCGTCGCGGGAGGTCGAACGATGAAGCGGTCGGGCTTTACCCTGGTGGAGTTCCTCGTGGTCCTGGGGATCATCGGGACCATCCTCGCGCTGCTGGTCCCCGCGCTCCGGGGCGCGGCCGAGGCGGCGCGCCGGGCCCAGTGCCTGAACAACCTGAAGCAGACGCACCTGGCGCTCCAGAGCTACCACTCCTCGCACGCCGTCTTCCCGCCGGGCGTCGTCGATCACGCCCGGCCGCTGGACCCCACGGTCGCCACGCGCCGCGTGAGCTGGGCGGCCATGATCCTCCCCTGGACCGAACAGCAGGCCGTCTACAACGCGATCAACTTCGAGGTCGCGTCGACCGACCCCGGGAACTTGACGGCCCGCCGCGTCCGGATCAGCATGTGGCTCTGCCCCGATTCCTCGCCGGAAGGGGCCGCCTGGTCTCAAGGTTGGGCCTCCTGGTTCCGCCCGGCCACGGCCGAGTCCGAAATCGGCCCGTCGAGCTACGCCGCCTGCCACAACGACGTCGAGAAGGTGATCGACGCCGACGACCACGGCGTCCTGTTCCTCAACAGCCGCGTCCGAGCGGCCGACGTGCTCGACGGCCTCTCGCAGACGATCTTCGTGGGCGAGGTCTTCCAGCCGTCGGCCGACGGCTGGTTCGTGGGCGGGCGTTCCACGCTCCGCAACACCGGCGCGGCGATCAACGGCCTGGACGTCGCGGCGCTGGGCGAGGTCGCGAACTCCGACGCCTGGCGAGGCTCGGCGCGGACGCCCGCGGCGCTGGAGTCGCTGGCCGCGTCGGGCGAGGTCGACCTCCCGCCGGCGTACGTCGGGGGCTTCGGGAGCCGGCATCGCGGGGGCGGGGCGCTCTTCGCCTTCGGCGACGGCTCGGCCCGGTTCGTGCGCCAGTCGATCGACCCGGCCGTCTATCGACGGCTGGGAGACCGCGACGACGGAGAGGAGGTGGACGGCGATGCGTACTGATCCGAGCCGCGGATTCACGCTGATCGAGTTGCTCATCGTGGTGGGCGTCATCAGCGTGCTGATCTCGCTGCTGCTGCCGGCCGTGCAGTCGGCCCGCGAGGTCGCGCGCCGTGTCCAATGCACGAACAACATGCTCCAGATCGGCCTCGCGATGGAGAACTACGCGGCGTCGAACCGCGTCTATCCGCCGGGCGTCGTCGACGCCGAGGGGCCCGTCACCATCGAGCCGAGCGGCTACCGCGTCGGCTGGGCGGCGCGGATCCTGCCGTTCCTGGAGCATCGGAACGCGTACAACGCCTTGAATTTCCGCTACGGGGCGTTCGCCGAGGAGAACCGGACGGCGTCGGGCCGGAGGCTCAATAACTACGTCTGCCCGTCGTCGCCCAACCAGGACAACGGCATGAACTACGCGGGCTGCCACAACGACGAGGAGAAGCCAATCGGCGCGGACGACCACGGCGTCCTGTTCCTCAACAGCCGGGTCGCCCGGGCGGACCTCGTGGACGGCCCGGCGTTCACGATCGTCGCGGGAGAGGGCCGCGGCTCGATCGCCTACGGCGGCTGGGCGGCGGGCACGGCGGCCACCCTCCGCAACGCCGGCTGGGACGTCAACGACGAGGGTTCGCCCGAGTTCTCCCTCGCCGAGCATCTCCGCGTGGCGGGACGCGCCCGGCCTTCCGGCGGCGGTTTCGACCCGACCGCGATCCGCGACATGATCGAGGCCGGAGACATGAAGGCCGACGTGGTCGGCGGCTTCGGAAGTTACCATTCCACCGGCGCGAACTTCCTGCTCGGCGACGGCTCGGTCCGGTTCCTCAAGAGCAAGATCGACCGCCGCGTCTTGCGGGCCCTCGCCAACCGCGCCGACGGCGTGATCATCGACGGCGACGCCTTCTGACCGCGGCGGGGCGTCGCACGCGACGCCCCGCCGGCCGGGTCTTCAGAAGTCCATGTCCTGGCGCGAGACCGCGACGACGTCGTCGGCGATGTTCACGACGTACACGGCCTGCTTCTTGACGTTCTTGCCCTTCGCGGAGAGCAGCGTCAGCGGCACGGTCCACTGCACGCCCGCCCCGAGCGGCTGGCCCTCGCCTTCGAGGGCGTAGTGGGAAAGCGTCGACTTCCGGTCCCAGTCGGGATCCTTCACGAGGATCGTGGGGCTCCCGGACGCGAGCGAGTCCCTGGGCTCGCCCGCCTTCCAGGCGTCGAGCGCCCGGGTCAGGTATTCCTTCGCGGCCGAGACGTCGGTGGCCGCGGGGGCCGCGTCGCCGCACCCCGCCGCCAGGGAGGCGGCGAGGAAGAGGGCGACCACGGGGGTCGTTCTGGCTGTCATGTCGCTGCTCCGCTCACATGGCGTCGGCGCTGATGACCTCGCCCATGTTGCGAGAGCCCATGGCGCGCCAGGTCTGGATGTTGATCGAGTCCTTGATGAACTTGACCGAGCCGTCGCCGAGCAGGACGTTCACCCCGCCGGCGTGCTTGCTGTTGGCCGTGGTCGCGATCCGCATCGGCGGGAACATGCACGAGCGGGACGAGGGCGGGCCGACGTGATAATACGACGTCGTCGAGTGGTAGCCGTAGATCCAAGGCGCGCCGACGTCGGAAAAGCCCTGCCGGGCGATGTCGCGCCAGTTCATGTCGCGGCAGGCCCGCACGGCCTCGTCCTGGGTGGCCGGGTAGACGCCCGGCTGGAAGGTGTCGCCGTGCTCGGTGGCGACGGCCTGGTTGAAGTCGCCGATGATGTGCTCGCTGAACATCGCGGTGTTCGACGTGCCGTCGGTCGCCTCGGCCACCCCCCTCGCCTCGTTGGCGAAGAACAGGCCGTCGGGCGCCCGCATCGCCGCGTTGGCGTTGCCGGGGTCGGACCTGCCGTGCCCGAAGAGGAAGTTGGAGCCCTCGCACGCGCGGTAGTTGTTCCCCGCGTAGCCGGCCGGGATGGTCGTGGCGGCGTCGGACGGGCAGAGGAACCCGGAGACGACCGAGGCGCGGACGGTCCGGTTGCCGTCGTAGCCGCCGTTGGCCGGGTCCGGGTTCCACGTCAGGTTGAAGTTGATCGCCTGGTAGAGCGGCGTCTGTTCCATGAACGGGAGGATCTGGCTGTGCGGCGAGTAAGCCCGGCTGATGCTCACGGCCCCCCCAGCGCCCACCTCGACCGCGCGGCCGAGCGGGAACTTCTGGTGGACGTCGTGGTAGTTGTGCGTCGCGAGCCCGATCTGCTTCAGGTTGTTGACGCACTGGGCGCGGCGGGCGGCCTCGCGGGCCGCTTGCACCGCGGGCAGGAGCAGCGCGATCAGGACGGCGATGATCGCGATCACCACCAGCAGCTCGATCAGCGTGAAGCCGCGGGGGCGGCGACGGACGTGGGCGTGCATGTGGACCTCCGACGACGGGACGAATGAATTTGATGAAGGGATCGATCCGTCAGAATTCGAGCGGGAGCCCGGCGGCCTCGGTCACGCGATTGAAGAAGGAGGCGACCGTGACGAAGTAGACGACCTCGGCGGTCTCGCGGTCGCTGAAGTGCGCGCGGACGGCCTCCACGTCGGCGTCGGTGACGAGCGCCGGGTCGGCGGTCAGCTTCCTCGCGAGGTGGAACACCGCCTTGCGGCCGGCGTCGAAGCTGTCGTCGGGGGCGTCGATCGCGAAGACGGCGTCGTCGGACTGGCCGAGATCCTTCAGCCGCCGGAGCGCGTGGCCGGTCGCGTACCAGGCGCGATCCTGCCGGGCGGCGACCCAGGCGATCTGGGCGCGGAGCGTCGGGTCGAGGACGCCCACGTCGGGCGAGGCGGCGGCGGCGATGCTCACGACGCGGGCCCGGCCGGCCTCGGGGAAGTTCGCGAGCAGGCGGACCCAGTTCGCCGACGGCTCCGCGGACGAACCCGTCGGCAGGATCTCGCGGGCGCGCTCCTCGCTCGCGAGGGCGAGCCGCGGCTTGCGGTCTCGGGCCGCGGCCAGGCGGGCCTCGACGACGTCACGCGGCTCGAGCGCCGGGCGATTGGACGCGACCGGGCGGCAGACGGCCTGGCCGGCCTCGCGCGCCGGGTCCAGCGGGGCGACCAGGCTGGCGCGGTCGCGGAAGGCCGCGGCGGTGGGCGTTAGGTAGTCGCGATGGTCCTCCTGCGGGATCGCCAGGCCGCCGGTCCAGCGGGTCATCGCGTTGTAGTTGCCCGTCGAGAAGATCATGTCCAGGATCGCCGGCTCGTCGAAGTAGCGCCGGAGGCCGTCGACGTCCGCGTCGGTCACGTCCTGGGGAGACCGCGTCAGCTTCGCCACGAACGCGAAGGCCGCCGCGCGGTCGGGCGGGAAGGCCGACCAGTCGGAGTCCAGCGCGGCCAGTTCATCGTCGGTGACGCCCACGGCCTGGAGCTTCACCTCCTGATGGCCCAGGCAGTAGTAGCAGTTGTTGGCGCGGGCGACGAGCCAGAAGAACATGATGCGGAACGTCGGGTCGAGCGGCATGGCCGGGTCGCCGGCCCCCCATCGGAGGATCGCCTTCGCGTCGGGCTTCGCGGCGTCGGCCGGACGGACGTAGAACTCGCTCCGGAACTCCGGCGCGAGGTAATGCATCCGCATCCGGCCGTTGTTCACGATGCCCCCCATGGGGTTGCCGGGGTTCCGCTCCGCCTGCTCGGCGCGGGCCCGGTCGTCGTCGGTCAGCGGCGGCAAGGGGAGGCGTGACTTGCTCGACTTCGACCCTTCGAGCACCTCCTTGAGCTCCGGCCGGGTCACCGCCACCGGCGGCGGCGCGGCCTCGTCCTCCGCGAAGGCGGGGCACGCGAAGGGCAGCAGCGCCGACGCAATCATGAATCGCCTGATGGCCATGAGAACACTCCACGATGAAAGAATGAATCCGACTTGGATGGTCAGGCGCGGGCGCGCCACGCGGCCGAGGAGCCGCGTCGGGGCGCCAGGCCCGTGACGCGAGCCGGCCCCTGGCGGCAAGCGACTCGCCGTGGCTCAAGCGATGACGGTGACGATGACGGATCCGTCGCGCGCTTCGCGCGCGGGTCGGTCGGGGCGCGCGGGAGCGCCGTCGAGGGGCGAACTCCGCGCGCAAGGGGGGCGCGCGAAGGGGTCGGTCATCGGGGCGGGTCGAGCAGGTCGTCGCCGCCCGTGCCGGGGCTGAGCGCGTCGGAGCGGGCGACCAGGCGGGCGCCGCCGTCGGGCCCGGGGTCGACGGGCGTCGGGGCGCACGCCCAGGACTCGGCGCGGAGGTCGACGCCCCCGGTGAAGTCCATGCCGGCGGGCCCGTCGGTCCTGGCGCAGAACGCGCCGGTGCAGCCGGGGGGCTTCAGGGGCGAGGTGGGCTCGTCGCCGACGATCTCGGCCGAGAAGGTCGAGGCCGCCACTCCCACGGCCTCGGCAGGATGCGCCAGGCCGCCGCAGCTCGCCCGCGCGTCGGCCGACCAGGCGAAGGCCAGGGTCGCCGCCGAGAGGGCCGCCCAGACGGGGGCCGCGAACAGGGATATCCTGGCGCGTCGAGGCGTCATGGGATCGAGATCGTCGCTCGCTGGATCGGGGCCCCGTCATGGAATGGAGACGGGCGGGGCCGAACCGGATCAAACCACACGGCGGGTTCAATCTATGACGTCAACGTCCGACTTTCAAGCCCGGACCGATCGCCCGGGGCCGACTTGTCAATCCCAAGGAATTCGTCGCGACGAAGAATCCGGCCGCGCCCCCCTCGCCCGACCGGCGGCGGCTGGCATAACGAGGCGCGGCCGGTCCGACGGTCATTCCACCGTCATCACGCCGTTCATGACCATCCAGTGACCGGGGAAGCTACAAAGGAACGGGTAGCGGCCGGGGGCCGTGGGGGCGACGAAATCGATCGAGGATTCGGACCCCGGGTCGACGACGTCCACGTAGGCCAGCACGTCGTCGGTCCTGGGGATGTAGTTCCGCGCGGCGGCGTCGGGCTCGGCGATGATCCGGTTCACCAGGTCGCCGACCACCTCCAGCGTCCCGGGGCGGAGCAGGACCCAGTTGTGCGGCACGACGTCCGGGTTGATGAACGTCAGGCGGATGGTCTCCCCGGCCTTCACCTTGAACGCGGGGGTGGCGAACGTCAGGTTCTTGCCCGCCGTCACCTCCACCTTGCGCGCGTTCGGCAGCTTCTTCGCCCAGGGGTTCGGCTCCTTCTTGTACTTGAGCGCCGCCATGTCGGCCAGCCGCGGGTGGGCCGCGACGATCTTCTCCGTCGGCCGATAGCCCGGGAACTCGGTGAACGGCGGGGCAAGCTTGTGGACGGTGGCGAACAGCTCCTGCGGCCAGCCGTCGCCCAGGTCCAGGCGCAGGTGGAGCGTGTCGACCGGCTGCACGTCGGGGATCTCCAGGAACAGCGTCCGGCCGTCGCCGACGACATGGACGCCCCGGATCGGAAGGACGTCATGGCCGGCCGTCCCGGGGTGCCGCGCGGAGTATTCCAGCGAGCCGTAGCCTCCGCTGTAGCGGTAATTCCACGCCTGCGCGAAGCAAGCCCCAGGGAGGGCGGCGGCCGACGGGTCAATCGGGAGGTTGAAGCCCAGGACCACGCCGTTCTCGACGACCCGGATTGAGCGCGGCGCCTGGACCGGGTCGCCGGTGTAGCGGAGGCGCTGGAAGCAGCCGTCGAGCGCCGAGTACGTCCCCCATCCCGCCTGGCCCACGACATAGAGCTGGCCGTCGACGGGGTTGAACCGGCCACGATGGATGCCCGAGAGGTAGTCGCCCGGGATCGGCCAGACGGCGCCCTGGGCCTGGCCGTCGACAACGTCGCGGAGCAGCAGGAACGCCGACGCCGCGCCGTAGGACAGGTGGATCCGGTTCCCCAGGAACGGCGCCCAGCGCTCGCTCGTCACCTCGACCTGCTCGGCGCTCGAGTTGTCGATCCCGCGCGGGAGGTAGACCAGCGGCAGCGCGGGGACCTGGTCGTCCTTCGGCCCGGGGTAGCCGTAGTGGGCGCCGGGGGTGATGTCGCAGACCTGCGAGGTCGGCACCCATTCCCCCTCGGACTGGGGGGCGGAGAGTATCCCGGATCGCGTCAGACCGAGCCCGTCCGGGTTGCGGAAGCCGGTGGCGAGGACCGTCGGCGGGCCTCCGTCGGGGGGGACGCGGAGGATGCCCTGCGGGCCGGACGCCGTGTAGAAGTTCCCCTCGGCGTCGCGCTGGAGTCCGCAGACGAAGTCGTGGCCGGCGGGCGACGTGAAGTAGGCGTTGTTGACGCAGCGGTGGAAATCGGCCTCGCCGTCCCCGTCGAGGTCCTTCAGTTCCGTGATCTGATCGCGCCCCACGACGTACACCGAGCCGTCGGCGACGACCACCCCCTGCGGCTGGTGCAGGCCCGAGGCGAACCGCCGCCAGGTGACGCGCTCCAGGGCGTCGTCGATGCCGGAGACGCGCCACACGTCCCCCTCCATCGTGGCGACCATCGCCGTGCCGTCGGGGAGGAAGTCGAGCCCGCCGAAATACATCAGCGCCTTCCACGGGTTCTCGTAAGGCGGCTCGATCACGTCGATGGCGAAGGGCCGCGTCTCCGACCTCTTGCCGCGCGTGGTGAGCGTCTGGGGCCATCGCGAAGGCCCTCCGCGCGTCAGGTCGCGGAGCGAATGCGTCGCGGCGGGGCCGGCCTCGCGGACGAAGTTGCCGGCCTCGTCCACCCACGGGGCGTCGAGCCAGTCCTCGCCGTCGATCCGGTACGCGAAGATGATCCGCTTTCCGTGCCGGTAGTAGCCTTGATATGTGAATGGCTTCTCGGGGGCCGCTCCTTCGGGCTTGGGCTGGAGCTGGCCGTCGAGGATCAGGCCCCCCAGGAAACCGTGGCGGACGTCCGAGAATTTGAGGAACCCGCCCGTCCAGAGCGCCGGGTACGTGAGCGTCTGGGGGTCGAAGCAGGCGGACAGCTGGCCTTCCTCCCCCAGCCGGACGCAGACCGCCTTGGGGATCGTCTCGTCGCCCGCGCGGAGGACCCCGGCCAGGACGGAGCCCAGGTCCGACTCGTTCCAGCGGCCGTCGGCCCAGGTGGTCTCGTTCTGGTTGCCCCAGTGGCCGCGCTTGCCGCCGTCGAGCCCGGGATACATCGGGAGGAGCGACGGCGGGTTGGGCTGGGCGCGGAAGAAGTCGGCTTCCTTGGCGTAGAAGTCGAACGTCCGCTGGCGGTTGACGTGGTCGTCGGCGCTGGCGTAAAACTCCGGCCGCAACGGCTTGCGATCATGCTCGAAATCGACGGGCGCGGGGGCGTGGGCGTGGACCGGAGGGGAGAGCGTCGGGGTGGGGACGCCTTCGGCGCCCAGGCTCAGCAGGAAGGCGAACAGGTCGGCCCGCTCGCGCGGCGACATCGGCGTCGTCAGCCCGTCGGGCATCAGCGTCCCCAGCGGCTTCGACTCCTCGATCTCGGACTTCGCCAGCGTGACGGCCTCGCCAAGCGACACGTCGCGGATCCGGACGGCGTCGGCGGTCTCGCCCTCCTTGTAGCCCTGGACGACCCGGCCGTCGTCGAGCGCGAAGCCGAACGCCTCGTACTCCGGCTTCACCTTGAGTCGCGGCCAGAGGACCGACGCGACGATCTCCTCGGGCGTCGCCGTCTTGGTGACGGTCGTCAGGTCGGGCCCGATCGCCCCCCCCCGCCCCCCGACGGCGTGGCACGAGAAGCAGGTGTAGCGGACGTCCGTGAAGACGGCCGCGCCCCGCGCGGG